>JANMPW010000020.1:0-11929 GCA_031370065.1 Acidobacteriota bacterium | reverse complement strand
GCTCGCCGGACTCGAGCGCGGCGCGCACCTCGGCGAGCTGGTCAACGGCCGCCCCATCGGGCGAGGCGCCGACCGCCGTTGGGTCGAGGCAGAAAACGATTGCGGCTACCGGAACCCAGCTCCTGGTCATCGGCGGCGTCTCGCTACGCCGGGACTTCGGTCTCCCCCGGAGCGGGGCCGGGAACCTGCGAGGGCAATACTCCAATGAGTTTGCGGATCGGTCCGGAAAAGGCGATCAGCACGAGGCCCGCGACACCCGTAACCTTCGCGATCGTCCCGAAGAGTACGGGCAGTGGCATGGTTGAAAAGCTGCCCGCCGTCAGCCCGGCGATGAGGTTGCCGAGCGCGTTGCCCATAAAAAACGTCCCCATCATCTGGCCGACCAGCCGGCGCGGGGCCAGCTTCGTCACGCTCGACAGCCCGACCGGCGATAGGCACAGCTCCCCCACGGTATGGATGAAGTACGTCGCGATCAGCCAGCCGGGTCCGACCTTGTTCGCGCCCCCGTGCGTGTTCAGGGCCGCCACGACCATGACGAAGAGCCCGATCGCGAGCAGCACCAGGCCGAACCCCAGCTTGGCCGGCATCGAGGGCTCGTGCGACCGCAGCCGCAGCCACACCCAGGCGAACACCGGAGAGAGGACGATAACGAAGATCGGCGGGACCGCTTGGAGCCAGGACGCCGGCATCTGCCAGCTTCCGATCATTCGGTCCGTCAAACGTGAGGCGAACAGGTTGAAGGAGGATCCCGCCTGCTCGTAGCCCGCCCAGAAGAGCGACGAGGCGACGAAGAAAATGAAAATCACGACGATGCGCTTCTTCTCCTGGACGGTCAGGCCGCCGGAGCGAAGCACGGTGGCGAAGTAAACGAGCACGATACCGACGATGACGACACCCGTGCCTCTAGCGGCGCCCTCCAGGCTCAGGTTGGTGACCCCCGCCGCCTGGCACAGGAGCAGCGCCGCCAGGGCTACCGCGAGCGCGGCCGCCACAATCAGCACCGACCGGACGGCGCGGCCGCGAACGACGGGGTCCGCGGCCTCCACCCGACGCTCGCCGGCGGCACCGAGATACCGGCGGCTGCCGCGCTGGTACTGAATCACGCCGAACACCATGCCGAAGCCCGCAGCGGCAAACCCGGCGTGCCAGTTCACGTGCTCGCCGAGAAGCCCGCAAATGATCGGCCCGATGAAAGCGCCTGTATTGATTCCGGCGTAGAAAACCGAGAACCCGGAATCCCGACGCGCGCCGCCCTCGGGATACAGGTCTCCCACCATCGCGCTGACGTTGGGTTTGAGCAGGCCGGTTCCACAGACGATCAGGCCGAGGCCGAGATAGAAGGATGGCACCGCCGGAATGGCGAGGCAGAAGTGGCCCGCGGCGATGATGCAGCCACCGACGAACACGGCGCGGCGCTGGCCGAGGATGCGGTCCGCAATCCAGCCGCCCGGCAGCGCCATCAGGTACGCGCTGGCGGTGTATAGACCGTAGATCGCCGCCGCCTTCGTGTCGGTCATCCCGAAGCCGCCCGTGCGGACGGACGCCACGAGGAAAAGGATGAGCAGGCCGCGCATCCCGTAGTAGCTGAAGCGCTCCCACATCTCCGTGAAGAAGAGCGTGGACAGGCCGCGAGGGTGGCCGAACCACTCCCCTCCCGCGGGCACGGCAACGGCGCTCTTCGAGCTCATCGTGAAGGAGGAGGAGGCTACCAGAGAACCCGGGAGGCGCCTAGCCCGCGGCCAGCGCCATGCTGTCGCCGGCCATTCGGGCCGTCCGGCGGATCTCCGCGTCCGAGTGGACGGTCGAGAGGAACCAGGTCTCGAATTGCGCGGGGGGAAGGAAGACTCCGCGCTCCCGCATGGCGTGGAAGAACGCGGCGTAGCGCTTCGTGTCGCAGCGCTGGACGTCCGCGAAGCTGCGCATCGGCCCCGGCGCGAAGAAGAGCGTCAGCAACGAACCGACGCGTGCCACGCAGACTGCGGTCGAAAGGCCTCGCCGCTCGATCTCCGCGCGCAGCAGGGACTCGAGCATCGCGCCTTTCTGCTCCAGCACCGCGTAAGGGGGACGGCTCGCGATCTCGTCGAGCATCGCGATGCCCGACGACATCGCGAGCGGGTTCCCCGACAGCGTGCCCGCCTGGTAGATGCTGCCCGCCGGAGCCATCTTCTCCATGAGATCGCGCCGCCCTCCGTAGCCGCCGACGGGAAGACCGCCCCCAAGAATCTTTCCGAGCGTGGTGAGGTCCGGGACGACGCCGTACACTTCCTGGGCTCCTCCTGCCGCGACCCGGAACCCCGAGATGACTTCGTCGAAAATCAGCAGAGCTCCATGGCGACTGGCCAGCTCGCGCGCGGCCCGGAGGTAGCCGTCGACCGGTGCAACCAGCCCCATGTTGGCGGCCAGGGGCTCGACGATGAACGCGGCCATCTCTCCCGGGAATCTCGCGAACGCGGCATCGAGCGCCCCGACATCGTTGTACGGCACGACCATCGTCAGGGCCGCGAGCTCCTCGGGAACACCGGGGCTTCCCGCAATACCGAGCGTCGCGAGGCCCGAGCCCGCCGCGACGAGGAAGGAGTCCGCGTGGCCGTGGTACGCGCCTTCGGCCTTGATGATCCGTTTTCGCCCGGTCGCTCCACGCGCGAGACGGATGGCGCTCATCGTCGCCTCGGTGCCCGAGTTGACGAAGCGCACCATCTCGATCGAGGGGACCATCTTGACGACGCGCTCGGCCAGGCGCACCTCGAGCTCCGTCGGCGCGCCGTACGACGTGCCCCGCCGCGCCGCGCGATCCAGCGCCCGGCGCACGAACCCCGGGATGTGGCCGAAGAGGTGCGGCCCGTACGACATGACGAAGTCGATGTACGACCGCCCATCGGCGTCGCGCACGCGCGATCCCCTCGCCGAGGAGACGAAGAATGGCTCGCCACCCACCGACGCGAAGGAGCGCACGGGAGAGCTCACGCCGCCGGGCATGACCTTCTTCGCGCGCGTAAACAGCCGCGAGGAGTTGGGAGACTCGACCTTCGCGTTTCGAGTCCGACGGGGCTTCGGCATGGGCTCGAGACTAGCCCTCGCGCAGCCAGCGCGCCGCATCCCCGGCGTGGTACGTCAGGACGAAGTCCGCGCCCGCCCGCACGATCCCGGTCAGGATCTCGAGCACGGAGCGCCTCTCGTCGATCCAGCCGTTGGCGGCCGCGGCCTTGACCATCGCGTACTCGCCCGACACGTTGTAGGCCGCGATCGGCGCATCGAAACGCTCCCGGGCTTCCCGGATCACGTCGAGATAGGCCAGCGCCGGCTTGACCATCACCGCGTCCGCCCCCTCTTCGAGATCGAGCGCGATCTCCCGCATCGCCTCCCGGCGGTTGGGGGGATCCATCTGGTAGCTGCGCCGGTCTCCAAACTTCGGCGCGGAGCCCGCCGCCTCGCGAAAAGGACCGTAGAACGCCGACGCGGCCTTTGCGGAATACGCCAGGATCGCCGCCTCGGCGAAGCCCGCCTCGTCGAGCGCGCTTCGAATCGCTCCCACCCGCCCGTCCATCATGTCGGAAGGGGCGACGACGTCCGCGCCCGCACGCGCGTGCGAAAGCGCGGCTTTCGCGAGCAGCGGCAGCGTCGCGTCGTTGTCGACCTCGCCATCGCGCAGCACGCCGCAATGCCCGTGCGAGGTGTATTCATCGAGACAGACGTCGGTCATGACCGCGACGCCCGGCGCCGAACCCTTCAGGAGCCGCACGGTCTCCTGCACGGCCCCGCCCTCGTCCCAGGCCTCGCTGCCGGTCTCGTCCTTGCGCTCGGGGATCCCGAAGAGGATGACGGCGGAAACGCCCACCGCGAGAAGGCCCTGTGCTTGCGCCACGGCCTCGTCGGGCGAAAGCCGGTGCACGCCGGGCAGGGACGGGATCGCCTCGCGCAGACCCTTGCCGTGCCGGACGAAGAGAGGCGCCACGAACTGCTCCGCGCAAAGGCGCGTCTCGCGAACGAGGCCCCGCAGGGCCGGCGTGCGCCGAAGCCGTCGCAGTCGCGTGGTCGGAAACGCGGTCATCGGGAAACCCAGCCTATTTCTCGGGCGGACCCGTGGCAAGCGCCTCCAGCAGATGCACTGCCGCCAGGAAGCGGGCCTCCGGGGCGACTTCGATGCGCGCGACGCCGCGAGCGGCCAGCCACCGCAGCGTCGCCGCTCCGAGCACGACCGCCGGCGTTGCGCGCAGGCGCTCCTGCCCGGCCGGCCCCACGCCGTCGAAGAGCCATTGCGCGGCGGACGGCGCCGTCGTGCAGAACGCCGCGAACGGCCTCTCCAGAATCTCGCGTTCGAGCGACGGGTCCGCTGGATTCTGGACCTTTCGATACACCACGATCGGAATCACGCGGGCTCCCCGGGCGCGCAGCCCCTCGGGAAGCTCGGGGAGGGCGTCGGCGCCGCAGGGAAAGAGCACCGTTCGCCCGTCCAGCCGCTCGGGCAACGCCGCGAGAAGAGCCTCGGCGGATCCGCCGCCCGCGACCGCCCGCACGACTCCGCGGGCACGAAGCGCCGACGCCGTGGCATGTCCCACCGCGAAAACCTGGCCTGCGCCCGAAATGCAACGAAACAGCGGCGACTCGCGAACGTCGAGCGCATGGTCGACGGCGATCCGGCTGCTGAAGACGGCGAGGTCGACCCGGGCAGGAACCACTCGCTCTGCGACCTCCACGGGCTCGATCGCGTGACTGACGCGCTCGACGATTTCCACCCGCGAGGAATCCGCAGCGGCAGCCAAGGGATGGGACCCGGAGCGGACGACGAGGACGCGCGGGAACGTCACACCCTGGCTTTCGAGATAAGACTCGCGGCCCCGCGCGCGAGCAAGTCCTGCGCAAGGGCGCGGCCGAGCGAGATGGCCTCGGCCGACGCTCCCGCGCGCTCACCGCGCAGGACCATGCGGCCATCGACCGAGAAGACCGCCCCCGTCAGCGAGAGAACCTCACCCTCGACCCGGGCGCGCCCCGCCACCGGCGCGCGGCAACCCGCCTCGAGCGCTGCCAGAAAGCCCCGCTCCGCGAGGACCGCCGTGTGAGAAGGCCCGTGGTCGAGTTGGTGCACGAGGGCGGCAGTCCCGGGGTCGTCCCGGCGCGTCACGATCGCGAGTGCGCCCTGTCCCACGGCCGGCAGAAAAACGCTCTCCTCGAACACCTCCGTGATCTCCTCGAGCCGCCCGAGACGCGCCAGGCCGGCCCGCGCGAGCACGATCGCGTCGAAGCGCCCCTCGCGCAGCCGGCGGATCCGCGTGTCCACGTTTCCTCGCGCCTCGAGGACCTCGAGGTCCGGCCGCGCCGCGCGCAGTTGCGCCTGCCGCCTCGGGCTCGAGGTGCCCACGCGCGCCCCCCGCGGCAGGTCCCCGAATGCCCGCCCCGGATGCGCGATGAGAACGTCGCGAGGGTCCTCGCGCTCCGGGACCGCCGCGAGCAGGAGCCCAGCCGGTAGGTCCGACGGCACGTCTTTCAGGCTGTGCACGGCGAAATCCACGCGGCCGTCGAGGAGGGCCTCGTCGAGCTCTTTCGTGAAGTCGCCCTTCCAGCCAATCGGAGCGCCGTCGGCCGAGAGCCGGTCGCCGGTCGTCCGCACGGTGACGAGCTCGACCGCCGCCTCACCCCCGAGCGCGCGCTGCACGAGCGCGGCCTGGGCGAGCGAAAGCGCGCTGCCTCTGGCGCCGAGCCGCAGCCTCATTGGTCGAGGTCGAAGAGGTGCCGGACGGCCTCCACGCGGTCGAGTTTGCGCGACGCGTCGGGTTCCGCCTTCAACCGCCGCAGGGGTTCGTGCAGGAGCTTGCCCGCGATCGCGTCGGCGAAGGCCCGGAACTTCTCGCGCTCCCCCGGCGCTACGCGGGTGAGCTCGGCGTCGCGCAGCGCGGCAAGGCGCGCCTGAAGGTCATTCAACGTGGGCACCACGGCGAGATTGCCGAACCAGGCCAGGAATCGCGCGAGGTCCTCCTCGAGGATCGCCTCGGCGCGGGGCACTTCCCGGCTCCGTCGGACACGGTTCTCCTCGGCGACCTCTTTCAGATCGTCGAGGCCGTAGGCGTAGACGTTGTAGATGTCGCCGACCCCCGCCTCGAAGTCGCGCGGCATGGCCAGGTCGAGGAAAAACATGGGGCGGCCCCGCCGCTCCCGCATCGCCGCCTCGACGTCCCTGCGGCGGACCACCGGCTCCGGGCTCGACGTCGTCCCAACGACGACGTCCGCCTCAGGCAGCTCGCGGGCGAGCCGGTTCCACTCAACCGCCCGCCCTCCGATACGGTTAGCCAGCTCCTCGGCGCGCTCCCGGCTGCGGTTGGCAATCCGCACCTCTCCGACGCCGGCGGCGCGGGCCTGCTCGGCGAACATCGTCCCCGTCTTGCCCGCGCCGAGCACCAGGATGGACCGCTCGGCCATTTCGCCGAACACTTTCGTAGCGAGCTCGAAGCCGATCGAAGGGATCGACAGCGGATGGCGCGCGATCTCAGTCTCGGTGCGCACGCGCTTGCCCGCCGCTACGGCGCTCTCGAACATGCGGTGCAGCACCGAGCGGGTCGCCCCGGCCTCACGCGCCAGCCGCAACGCCGTCCGCACCTGGCCGAGCACCTCGCTCTCGCCGAGGGCCATCGAGTCGAGACCCGCGGCCACGCGGAAGAGATGACGCGCCGCCTCGGCCCCTTCCCGGTGGAAGCTCCCCGCGGCGGCCTCGCGCACGTCGAGACCCCGCCATTCCGAGATCAGGCGCGTCAGCTCTTCGTTCGTGCCAGCGCCGTTCGAGACTCCGTAGATCTCGCTGCGGTTGCAGGTCGAGACGATGACGCCCTCGCTCACCAGACCCGCTCCGCGAATGCGGTCGAGCACCTCGGGCACCTCCTCCGCGGAAAACGCGACCCGTTCCCGCACCGAGAGGGCCGCGGTCCGGAAGTTCCAGCCCAGCAGAAGAAGACGTGCTTCGCCCGCGCCTGTCATCGGAAGCTGTGCTCCCGGCTGAAATACATGTTCACGATCGTGTACGAGAAAAGCATGACGCCGAAGCCGAGAATCGACAGGAGCGCGACCCGGGGGCCCTCCCATCCGCGCCGGTCCATCCAGAGCAGGAACCCGTAGATGACGAGGGTCAGCAGGGCCCAGGCGATCTTCGGATCGTGCAGCGTCGACCACACCTGCTCTGCCCGTACCAATCCGAGGGCCAGGGAGAGCGTCAGGGCGGCGAGCCCCACCGAGACGCTCGTCCGGTTCATTCGCCCGATGACCTCCAGCGCCGGTAGCCTCGCGAACAGGATCCCAGTCCGGCGGCGCCGCAACTGCCGGCTCTGGACGAGGTACAGGATCGCGAGGACGAACGAAAACGTGAAGGCCGCGTACGCCAGAATCGCCAGCGTCACGTGCAGGGCGAACAGCGAGCCCTGCGCCCCCTGCGCGGGGGCCGCGCCGGAGTCCGGCAGCAGAAGCCCCGCCGCGGTCGTGAGGACGACGAAGGGGATCAGAAACGGCCCGATCGCGCGCTCGCGGTGGCGGGCCAACAGGACGAGAAAGGCGATTCCGAGCATCCATCCAAAGAGAGAGACCGAGCCGCCGAGCGTCCGGTAGGGCACCGAGACGAGGGCGCGCGCCCGATGCATCAGGTCCCCAAAGTGGAGCGCAAGGCCGACCGCGACGAGCAGTGGCGTCAGTTTCCCGAGAGTGCCTCGGGGCGCCACGAGCGACGCGATCGCAAGCGCCTCCGCGCCGAGGTAAAGAGCGACCGCCAACCAGCCGAGCAGGTGTAAAGCCATTGGCGGACGACAGTTTATCAGCCGGGGACGCACGTAATACGATAGTCGCGATGAGAGAATTCGAACACCTCCGACAGACCTTCCCGCTCGGCTCGGGGGGCACCGGCTCGCTGTACTCGCTCAAGGAGCTCGAGCGCGACGGGGCCCCGGGTCTGCGTCGCCTTCCGGTCTCGATCCGGATCGTCCTCGAGTCGCTGCTGCGCAACTGCGACGGAAAGCGCGTCAAGCAGGACGACGTCCGAACCCTCGCCTCATGGCAGCCGAAGGCGGAGCGAACGGCCGAGGTCCCGTTCGTGGTCGCCCGCATCATCCTGCAGGACTTCACCGGGGTGCCGCTGCTGGTGGACCTGGCCGCCATGCGGTCGGCCGTCACCGGGCTCGGCGCAGACCCGAAGCTGATCGAGCCCCTCGTTCCGGTCGCACTCGTCATCGACCACTCCGTCCAGGTCGACGAGTGGTCCACGCCCGACGCGCTCGAAGCGAACATGCGCATCGAGTTCCAGCGCAACCGCGCACGGTACGAATTTCTGAAGTGGGGCATGCAGGCGTTTCAGGGTTTCGAGGTCGTCCCGCCCGGAATCGGCATCGTCCACCAGGTCAACCTCGAGTACCTCGCGCAGGGTGTCCTGTCGAAGGACGGCGTGTTCTACCCCGACTCGCTCGTCGGCACCGACTCGCACACCACGATGATCAACGGGCTCGGCGTCGTGGGCTGGGGCGTTGGCGGCATCGAGGCCGAGGCCGGAATGCTCGGGCAGCCCGTTTACTTCCTGACGCCGGACGTCGTGGGCGTCCATCTGACCGGGCGGCTCTCGGAGGGCGTCACCGCCACGGATCTCGTCCTCGTCGTGACCGAGATGCTGCGACGCGCCCGGGTGGTCGGCAAGTTCGTCGAGTTCTTCGGCGAGGGCGCGGCATCGCTCGCCCTCACCGACCGCGCCACGGTCGCGAACATGGCGCCCGAGTACGGCGCGACCATGGGCTTCTTCCCGGCCGACGAAGAGTCCTGCAAGTACCTGCTCGCCACGGGCCGGAGCCCCGAGCACGTCGGCACGTTCCGCAACTATTACACCGCCCAGGGCCTCTTCGGCATGCCGCGCCAGGGCGATTGCGACTATACGGACGAGCTCGCCCTCGACCTCGCGAGCGTCCAGCCGAGCGTCTCGGGCCCGAAGCGGCCGCAGGATCGGATCTCGCTGCCCGAGTTGAAGGGCCGATTCCGCGACCTGCTCTCTCGGCCCGTCGCCGAGAACGGGTATGGGAAGGACGCCGCGTCCCTCGCGCAGAGATTCCCCGCGAAGCTCGGCCGCCCGTTCCCGGGGGGCGGAAGCCAGGCGCCGGTCGACGCGGCCGCCTCGCGGGCGCAGAACACCAGCGCGTGGACGGAAGCCGAGATGGCCAACAACCATCCGACGCCCGACCGCGCCGTCGCCAGCGCCCCGTCCGCCGTGAACGCGGAGGTCGGCCACGGCGACGTGCTCATCGCGGCCATCACGTCGTGCACGAACACGTCCAACCCGAGCGTGATGCTCGCCGCGGGCCTGCTCGCGAAAAAGGCGGTCGAGCGCGGCCTCTCGGTCAATCCGCGGGTCAAGGCCTCGCTCGCGCCCGGCTCGCGCGTGGTGACCGAATACCTCGCGAAAACGGGCCTGCAGCCTTACCTCGACCGGCTGGGCTTCCACCTCGTGGGCTACGGCTGCACCACCTGCATCGGCAACTCCGGCCCGCTCGACTCCGGCATCGAGGAAACGGTCACGAAGCACGATCTGGTGACGGCCGCCGTGCTCTCGGGCAACCGCAACTTCGAGGCGCGCATCCACCAGAACATCAAGGCCAACTTCCTGATGAGCCCGCCGCTTGTCGTGGCCTTCGCGCTCGCGGGCCGCGCCGACATCGACCTGACCTCCGAGCCGCTCGGCAACGGCAGAGATGGCAAGCCCGTGTTCCTGCGCGACGTCTGGCCGACGACGAATGAGGTCGAGAAGGCGCTCCTCGAGTCGGTGGACGCGGCGACCTACCGTCGCCTGTACGCCGACCTCGCGGCCGCCAATCCCCTCTGGAAGGAAATTCCGTCGGCGACCGGCACGGTGTACGCGTGGGATGCGGCCTCGACCTACATCCAGCAGCCGCCCTTCTTCGAGGGCTTCGGGCTAAGGCCGCCGGCCCTCTCCGACATTTGCGGCGCCCGCGCCCTCGGGATTTTTGGCGATTCGGTCACGACCGATCACATCAGCCCGGCCGGAGCGATCAAGGCGAGCTCCCCGGCCGGCGTCTACCTCCAGTCGCTCGGCGTCGGCCCAGCCGACTTCAACAGCTACGGATCCCGCCGCGGCAACGACCGCGTCATGACGCGCGGCACGTTCGCCAACGTGCGTATCCGCAACCTCATGGTCTCGGGCGTCGAGGGCGGCGTGACGCGGCACCAGCCGGACGGCAAACAGATGTGGATCTATGACGCCGCCATGCGCTACCAGCTGGAAGGCGTCCCGCTCATGATCTTCGCCGGCCAGGAATACGGCACCGGCAGCTCGCGCGACTGGGCGGCCAAGGGCACGCGCCTGCTCGGCGTGCGCGCCGTCGTGGCGCAGAGCTACGAACGCATCCACCGCTCGAACCTCGTCGGGATGGGCGTCCTCCCGCTGCAGTTCCCCGACGGGGCCAACGCGGCCTCGCTCGGCCTCGACGGGACCGAGACGTTCGAGCTCGAGGGGCTTGCCCTCGGCCTCGCGCCCCGCCAGGAGACGCCGCTCGCGATTCGCCGCGCCGACGGGACCGTGACGCGCGTCGCGCTGCGCGTGCGCATCGACACCCCGATCGAGACGGAGTACTACCGGCACGGGGGGATCCTGCCCTACGTGTTGCGGCAACTGCTCGCATGACCTCCCCGGATACTCCCTCCGCCGCGCGACTCCTCGGCGCCTGCGCCGGGCGGCAGGTGGACCGGCCGCCTGTCTGGATGATGCGGCAGGCCGGCCGGTATCTGCCGGAGTATCGCGCGGTGCGCGAGAAGGTCTCCTTCCTCGAGCTTTGCCGTTCAGTGGACCTCGCGGCCGAGGTGTCCCTCCAGCCCTTCCGCCGCTTCGCGCCGGACGGCGTCATCTTCTTCTCGGACATCCTCGTGCCCGCGGCAGCGATGGGGATGCGAGTGGAGTTCGGCGACGGCGGCCCCTCGCTGCCCGAGCCGATCCGATCGTCCTCCGACGTCGCGAAGCTCTCCCGCTTCGATCCCGCCGCCGCGATCGGCTTCACGGGCGACATCTTGAGACGCCTTGCCGCCGAGGTCGGCGACAACGCCGCGGTGCTCGGGTTCTGCGGCGCTCCCTGGACCCTCGCGTCGTATCTCGTGGAGGGCGGAGGATCGCGCAGCTTCGCGGTGATCAAGGAGATGATGTCCCGCGACCGGGAGACGCTGCGGCGGCTGCTCGACCTCCTCGCGGACGTGGCGGCCGACGTCCTTTCGTTCCAAATCGCTTCCGGAGCGCGCGCCGTACAGCTTTTCGACACCTGGGCCGGAGTGCTCACGCTCGAGGAGTACCGCGAGTGGGCGCTGCCCGCCGTGGCGCGGGCGATCGCCGGGATCCGCCGCACCGACACGCCCGTGATCCTGTACATCAACGGATGCGGGCACCTGCTGGAGGCCATGGCCTCGTCCGGGGCCGACGTCCTCTCGATCGATTGGCGCGTGTCGCTCGCCGACGCGCGCCGGAGGCTGCCCGGCATGCCGCTCCAGGGCAACCTCGATCCCGCGCTTCTTCTCGGGACGCCCGAAGACGTCAGCCGCCGCACGCGCGCAATGATCGCCAAGACCGGCGCGTGGGCCCACGTCGTCAATCTCGGGCACGGGATTCTGCCGGGAGCGCGGCTCGACTGCGTCGACGCATTCTTCGCCGCCGCTCGCACGCCGCTCGTTCCCGCCGCCGAGGCCTCGGAACCGATCGCCCGATGAATCCCTCGGACGTCTCGCTCGAGCTGCTCTCCCGCTACAACGTCCAGGGGCCCCGCTACACCTCCTACCCCACGGCCCCGGTCTGGAAGCAGAACTACGGCGCGGGAGACTACGAACGCATCCTGACCGGAGCGGCCGGCGCCGCGTCCCCGGCGCCCCTCTCCCTCTACTTCCACTTGCCCTTCTGCGAACGCCTCTGTTTCTTCTGCGGGTG
>JANMPW010000136.1:0-9058 GCA_031370065.1 Acidobacteriota bacterium | reverse complement strand
GCAAGCGCCCGTTCCGGACGCCCTTTGTTCCGCTGACACCGATCCTGGGGATACTCGTCTGCCTCTATCTGATGGCCGGTTTTCCAATGCCGCACAAGAGCGCATCGTGGTTGGGCTTCGGCATCACCTGGCTGGGAGGATTGCCGGGGCAGACCTGGATCCGGTTTGGCGTGTGGCTCGTGATCGGGCTCGTGATTTATTTCCTCTACGGCTTTCACCGGAGCCGTCTCGCCAAGCCGGCTCCCTAGACTCGCGCTCCCTGCTACACTGTAAAAGACTCTGCCCGGGGCGTCCCGGCGCGCGGATGTCGCCTTTTTTATTGTGGAGGTGGGAATGAGAATTCGAACGTTTCTTCTGATGGCGGTCTTCGCGGCCGCGCTGGCTTCGCCGGCCAGCGGGCAGGTGGCGACGAAAAAGTTTCCCTGGCAGCCGGTCGGAGGGGTCCAGGACATCAACGTGCAGACGGAGAACGTGATCGTGAGCCAGGTCGTGTTCGACCTCGGAAGCACGCTCAGGGGGACGCCGATTCGCAAGTCGAGCGCGAATGTCCGGGTGCGGATCGACAACAACTCGGAGACGGATGAGGAAGTCGGTGTCGCCGTCGTCGTCTTCGACGCAGAGGGCAACGTCGTGGCCGCCGGCTCGAACGGCACCAAGTGGGGCTATCTCAACAAGGGCGCGCGGACCTACTACGACATCGACTTTCCGTACGTCTATCGCCGGCTCGACAACGCCGCGAACTTCATCGTGACGCTCGAGACGCGCGCCAAGGGCAGCAAGAGTAAGAGGCCCACGGACAACGCCCCGGCGCCCGACGTGACTCCGGTTCCGTAACTCGGGGCGGGGTTCGCCCCGCCCATTGCGAGCGGTGCTTCTTCTCCGGCGGCCCCCGGGCTCGTAGCCGGATCAGGGCGTGAGGAGGCCGGGCACGTCGCGCCCGGCATAGCCGGTCATCTCGACGTAGGCGCGGCCGCCGATCGGGCGGCCGTAACTTTTCCCCTCGACGCGGCACGCGCCTTCCCAGTACGTGACGCCGGTCGACTTCTCCGTGACGAGCTCCTGGTCCGCGACGAGCGGCGTCACCCGTGTCTCGAGTCCGAGGGAGCGGATGGCGAGCGACCACGCGGCGGGGTAGACGGCCTTCGATCGCGGGGAGGTCCAGGTCGTCAGGGGCGCGAGCGCGACGTCGCTCCACGCGATCGGGCGCGGCGGCCCGCCTCCGTTTGCCGGGATGAAGGTCCCGGCCGAGAAGGGCGAGGCCCCGCCCTCGAGCCGGATCCGGTAGAGCATCAGCTCGGACCCGTCGGACAATTGGAGCGCAAACCAGTCCCAGCCGGCGGCGCCGGCGGGCAGCGCCCCGGGACCCCACTCGTGGTCGAACCACGCCGTTCCCGAGAGAGCGGTGCGCGACCCGTTGCGGGAGAGCGCGCCGGTCGCCGAGAACCGCGTGATCGAGACGTAATGGGAGTATTCCTTCTCGCCCGGGCCCTTCTGCGACAGGCCGTCGCCGCCGTGGAGGACGGGTGGCTTCGCGGGCGTGAGCGTCAGTTCGAGCCGCCCGATGTCGCGGCGCCCGGCGACCAGAAGCACGCTTGCCTTCTCCTCGCGCACGGACCAGTCCTCGTTGAAGACGTCGAGCCCCGTCTGCGAGGCGCCCGCGATGCCCGGCAGGCCCAAGTGGGTCTTCTCGTCGTACGCGAACGTGCCGGCGCCGACGTCGGTCCAGGCGAAGTGAGCGAGGTGCAGGTCCCGGGCGCGGAAGAACGTGAGCTGGAAGCCGTAGGCCTTGCCGTCCGCGCCGTCGAGGTGCCCCGTGTAGTACCACCACTCGACTGCGGCTTCCGGGTGCGAGCCATGGTCGCGAGGGAAAGTCGGCCGGATCGGCGATGCGACGAGAAGAGACAGCAGTGCCACGCGCAGACCGCTCATCACTCCTCCTGCAGCGCGGCCGCAGGATTCACCGCGGCCGCGATGCGGCCCGGGATGACGCCGGCGAGAAACGACGCCGCGAGGACGAGGAGGGTGGCGCCAGCGAGCGTCGCGGCGGGCACGCGCAGGGCCACGGTCCAGCCGAAGGACTGGGGATTGATGACGCCGAGCAGCAGCCACGCAAAGGCCGCGCCCGCGGCGACCGCGGCGAGGGTGCCGACGAGCCCAGCGAGCAGGGCCTCGAGGAGCGTCGCCCGCCGGATCTGTTGCCCGCTCGCCCCGATCGCGCGCAGCAGGCCGAAGGAGCGCCGCCGCTCGACGGCGGAGGCCAGCAGCGCGTTGGCGATCCCGAGGACGGCGACGCCGACTGCGATGGCCTCGAGCGCGCGGGTCACGGCGAAGGTGCGGTCGAAGATCCGGAGCGCCTCCTTGCGCAGCTCGCGATTGGTGGAGATCGAGAGCGCGAAGCGATCGCCCGCCGAGGCGAGGATGCGCCGTCGCAGCGTGTTGGCGTCGACGCCCGGCTGCGCGAGAACGGCGGCGCTCGTGATCCTCGGGTCGCCGAAGAGTGAGAGATAGAGCGCGCGGTCCAGCACGACGGTGCCCCGGTCGTTCGAGTAGTCGCGGTAGACGCCGGCCACGCGGAAGGAGCGCGGCCCCGCGGGAGTCGAGACCGTCACTGAGGCGCCCTTGTTGATGCCAAAGCGGCGCGCGAACGGCTCGGAGACGAGGACCTCCCCCCGCTCCCGGGCTGCAAGCGCCACGGGCCGCGGGTCCGCGCCGCCGAGGAGGGGAAGGCCTCCGACGCGCGCCACGACCCGGAAATCGCCCGAGGCGAGCGTGAATGGGTGGCCGGCGGCATCGGTCGTCTCGCGCGCGCGAAAGGGATCGACCGCGGCCACGCCCTCGAGCCCCTCGAGAAACGCCACGGTCTCGGGCGGCAGATCTCCGACGATGCCGGATCGCCCGCCCGCGTCCGCTTTGATCCAGAGGTCCGAGCGCAGGGTCGACTCGACCCAGACCCGCACGGTCTCCCGGATGGAAGCCACCGTCACGATCATCGCCAGCGTCATCCCGAGCGCCATCGCGAGGGCCGTGACGGCAATTCCGTTGCGCGCCAGGGCGCCACCGAAGAATCCAGCGGCGAGGCGCCCTTCGGCGCCAAAGCCCCGGGCCAGCAGCCGGCCGGGCAGCGCCGCGCCGAGCCGGACGGCCAGAGGCGCCGCGAGCGCGAGGGCCACGACGACGAGCGCGACGGCGGCAAATCCGAAGAGTGGGAAGCCATCCACGGGCCCGGCCCGGGAGAGCGCAAGGGCTGCCGGCAGCGCCGCCCCGGCGCCGAGCGCTCGCGGCCACAGGCGCCGCCGCGCGGTCCCCTCGATCGAGCCCGGTCGCATCGCTGGAGAGGGCGCGACGCGCGTGGCCTCGATGGCGGGAAGAATCGTGGCAAGCACCGCGGCGCAGAGGCCCACCGCGGCCGCGAGCGCCATGGCGCCGCCGTAGCCGGCCCCCGCGATGCGTGCCGTCGGCAAGTAGATGCTCGATACCGTGCCCCCGACCGCCCGCAACGCCGCCCGTGACATGAACAACCCGAGGACCTCGCCGAGGAGCGTTCCCGCGACGCCGATTGCGAGCCCTTCCGCGAGAAAGGCGGCGAAGATCCCGGTCCGCGAGGCTCCGAGGGCGCGCAGCGTCGCGATCTCCGGCCGCCGGCGCAGCACCGCAATCGAGACGGCGTTGGCGATCAGGAAGATCCCGACGAGCAGCGTGAGCGAGCCGAGAGCGTTTAGATTGAGGCGAAAGGCGCGGACCATCCGGTCGGCAGTCTGCGCGGCGCGCCCGGGCGGCTCGAGCGAGAGGCCGGGAGGCAGCCGGCGCGCGATCTCGCGTCCCGCATCCGCCCGCGAGACGACGGGGTCGAGCACGATGTCCACGCGGTCCACGAGGCCCCTCTTTCCGAGCAGGTCCTGGGCGGTGAAGATGTCGGTGACGAGGATGTCGCCGCCCGAGGCCCGCGCCAGACCCGAGAGCTCCAGGATCCCGCCGACGCGGACTCTGTGGCGCACGCCGCCCGTGACGAGGGAGAGCTCCGTCCCCGGGGCAAGGTGGTGGCGATCGGCAAAAGGGACCGACACGAAAACGGAACCGTTGCCGACGAGCAGATCGGCCCGCGCCGTCGGCCCGGCAGGCGCGACGAGTCGCACCTCGCGCACCGCGCTGTCGCCTCCCCAGTCGATGCCGAGGACCTGTGCGACCTCGCGGCTGCCATCGTCGAGGACGGCCGATCCCGTCACGGCCGGCGCAAAGGACCCGATCGGCCAGAGGAAAGAGAGCGCCGCGAGCCGCTCGATCGGAATGCCCGCGGTCCCGGTGACGACGAAGTCGCTGCGTCCAGAGACCGCCGAGGCAGCCTCCCGGAAGGAGGCGGTGACGCTACGGTTGGCGTGGTGGATCGCGGCGACGGCAGCGACGCCGATCGCCACGCCGATCGTCGGCAGGAGCACCCGGATCGGGTGCCGCCTGGCCGGGCCGGTGATCAAGGCGCGGAAGATCAACGAAAAGCCGCTCACCCCAGGATCCTTCCGTCCTTGACCGCCACCACGCGATCCGCGCGCGCCGCGGCCGCGGCCGAGTGCGTGGCAAGCAGCAGCGTGACGCCGCGCTCGCGGCGGATCTCATCGAGCAGCGTCAGCACCTCATGGCCGTTTCTGCTGTCGAGGTTGCCGGTGGGCTCGTCGGCGAGCAGGAGCCGCGCGCCGGTGCCGAGCGCCCTCGCGATGGCGACCCGTTGCATCTCGCCGCCCGAGAGCTCGTAGGGGTGCGCGCAAGCGCGCCGTGCGAGGCCGACCCTTTCGAGCAGCACGGCGGCCCGGATCCCCGCGTCGGTGCCGCCGTCGAGCCGCCGGGGCAGCTCGACGTTTTCCCGGACCGTCAAGTGGGGGAGAAGATTGAAGAACTGGAAGACCATGCCGACCTCGCGCCGGCGGTACAGCACGAGGTCCCTCTCGGGCAGCGTCGCGATCGCTCGCCCGGCCACGTCGATTTCTCCCGAGGTCGGGCGGTCGATCCCGCCGACGAGGTGCAGAAGGGTCGACTTGCCGCTTCCGGACTCGCCCACGAGCGCGAGAAACTCGCCGGCTGGCACCTCGAGGTCGAGGCCATCCAGGGCGACGACCGGCTCGGCCCCCGCGTAGACTTTTCTCAGTGCCCGGCAGGAGATGGACGGCGCGGAAGAGGCGTTGGGAGGCACGGTGCGAGAATACCCGACAGGGCTCTCGCGGCGACTCTTTGTCCGAGGAACCAGAAGAACAACAGACGACAGAACAAAGACCACAGACGACAGACTAGACCGTGACCTTCCTCTCGCCCCTCCGCCGCACCTGGGCGCAACGCGCCCTCGTCGCCGCCCTCGTGCGGCGCGAGCTCGCCGCGCGCTACCGCGGGGGCTCGCTCGGCGTCCTCTGGTCTTTTCTCACTCCGCTGCTGCTCCTGCTCGTGTTCGCGACGGTCTTCCGCTTCGTATTCGCCCCGCGTGCGGACGTGCGGCCCTACGCTCTCTTTCTCTTCGGGGGCGTGCTCGTGTGGGGCTTCGTCTCCGCGGCGCTCTCCGATGCCGTCGAGACCTTTCGGGCCAACGGGCCGCTCCTGCGAAAGACGACCGTCGCGCCGGAGGTGTTTCCCGCGGCCGCGGTCGGGGCGCGGCTCGTGCATCTTCTGCTTGCGCTTCCGGTCCTCGGCGCGGCGATCGTCGTTGCGACAGTCCGCGGCGGCGTTCGGCCGGGCGCAGCTCTGCTCGAGTTTCCGATCGTCCTCGCGCTGCTGACGCTCTCGGTCTTCGGCGCGGCGCTCTTCGTGTCCGCGCTCGCCGTGCACTTCGGCGACGTCCGCGACGTCGTCGCCAACCTGCTCACCGTTTCGTTTTTCGTGACGCCGGTCCTGTATCCGGTCGAGGCCGTCCCCGAGCGTTGGCGCTGGCTGCTGCGGGCGAACCCGTTCGCGAGCTTTTTTTCGGGCGTGCACGACACGCTCTTTTATTTCCGCCCCGTCTCGTCGTCGGGCTGGCTGTGGATGGCGGGCACGGCTGCCGTGGCGCTCGCCGTCGGCGCCGCGACGTTCGAGCGCCTGCGCGACACCCTCGCGGAGGAAGCGTGAGCGGCCCGGAACCGGCGATCGCGGTCGCCGATGCGACCAAGATCTACCGGCGCTATGTGCGCCAGGCCCACGGCACACTGAAGTCGGCCCTGCTGTCCCGCCGCCTCAGCCTCCGGGGCGAGGGCGGCGTCGTGGCCCTCGATGGGGTCTCCTTCACGGTCGCTTCCGGTGAATCGATCGGGGTCATCGGCTCGAACGGCTCCGGCAAGTCGACGCTGCTCAAGCTGCTCGCGAACATCGTGCGGCCCACGCGCGGCTCCGTCGCGGTGCGGGGAAGGCTCGCCGCGCTGCTCGAGCTCGGCGCCGGGTTCCACCCGGAGATCTCGGGTCGGGAAAATATCGGGATCACGGGCCTGCTGCTCGGCCTGACGAAGAAGGAGATTGCGGCGCGGTTCGACGACGTCGTGCGCTTTGCGGGCGTCGAGGAGTTCCTCGATGCTCCCGTCAAGACGTACTCCTCCGGCATGGCCGTGCGGCTCGGATTCGCCATCGCGGCGCACAGCGACCCGGATGTGTTGCTGGTCGACGAGGTGCTCGCCGTCGGGGACGAAGCCTTCGCCCACCGGGCGCTCGAGAAGTTCTCCGAGTTCGAGCGCGCGGGCAAGACGCTCGTCTTCGTGTCGCACGACCTCGGGCTCGTCGCACAGCGCTGCCGACGCGCGATCTGGCTCGACCATGGCCGGCTCGCAGCGGACGGGGTCGCGGGCGAAGTCGTCGCGCGGTACCGCGAGCGGGTGGCCGCGGAGGAGGGGGATCGGCGCACCGCCGGCGCGGGCGAAGGCGGACGGATCGGATCGGGCGTCGCGTCGATCGAAGTGGTGCGCCTGCTCGACCGGAAGGGCCGGCCCACGGCCCGCCTGCGTTCGGGCGAGGCGGCGTCCGTAGAGATGGTCGTGCGGGCGCCGGAGGCGCTGTCGGACTTCGTCTTCGGGGTTCAGATCGCCACCGTCTCGGGAACCATCGTCTTCGGCACGAACACGGCGCTCGAGGGCCTGCGGGCGGAGCGCCTCGCGGGCGACGCGCGGGTCGTGCTGGAGATCCCCGCGCTCGACCTCGCCCCCGGCGTGTACGCGCTCGACGCCGCGGTCCACGCGCGCGACGGCGCGCCCTACGACTACCGGCGCGACGTGCTGCGCTTCGAGGTCACGGCCGAGCGGGCGGGGACGGGGGTCTGGAGCCCCGCGCGGAGGTGGAGTTTTTCCGGGGGAATCCGGTGGAAGGAATAGCGTTACTCCGTGCAGGTAGACTCTCGCCGCTCCATGCGCTCTTCTTTCCTGCCCTTCGCCCGGCCGAGCCTCGGCGAAGAAGAGATCACCGAGGTCGTCGACACGCTCCGCTCGGGGTGGATCACGACCGGGCCGAAGACCGAGCGGTTTGCCGCGGAGTTCCTCCGCTACGTCGGCGGCCGCTTCGCCGTCCCGGTGTCTTCGGCGACGGCCGGGCTGCACGTGGCGCTCCTCGCGCTCGGCGTCGGCCCGGGCGACGAAGTCGTGACGACGCCCATGACCTTCGTCGCCACCCTCAACACGATCGTGCATTGCGGCGCCGTCCCGGTGCTCGCCGACATCGACGCCTCGACGCTCAACATCCGGGTCGAGGCCATCGAAGGCCGCCTCACGCCGCGGACGAAAGCCATCGTGCCGGTCCACTACGTGGGGCAGCCGGTGGACCTCGATCCGCTCCTCGCCCTGGCCGCCTCGCGCGGCATCGCCGTCCTGGAAGACGCGGCGCACGCCGTCGGCACCGAGTACCGGGGCCGGCGCATCGGCTCCTTCCCGACCACGTCGGTGTTCTCCTTCCATCCGAACAAGAACATCACGACGGGCGAAGGCGGCATGATCGTGACGGACGACGAGGGCGTGTTCGAGCGGGCCTCGCTCCTGAAGTTTCACGGCATGGACCGCGAGGCCTGGAAGCGCTTCTCGAAGGAAGGAAGTCCGCGCTACGACGTAGCGATGCCGGGCTTCAAGTACAACATGATGGACATCCAGGCGGCGCTCGGGCTCCACCAGTTGAAGCGCCTCGACGGTTTCATCGCGGAGCGCGCGCGGCTGGCGGCGCGTTACGACGAGGCCTTCCGCGGCGCCTCCGGCCTCATCCTTCCCGCGCGCGTGCCGTACCCGGCGCGCCATGCATGGCATCTCTACACGCCGCTCGTGGACATCGATCGGCTGACGATCTCGCGCGAGCGGTTCATGGCGGAGCTCAACGCCCGCAACATCGGCACCGGCCTCCACTACACGGCCGCGCATGAGTTTTCGTACTACGCCGGGCGGTTCGGCTGGAAGCCGGAGGACTACCCGGAGGCCCATTTCGTTTCCGAGCGGATCGTCTCGCTGCCGCTCTTTCCGGGCCTTTCGGAGGCTGACCAGGACGATGCGATCGCGGCGGTGCGCGAGGTCCTCGCGGAGTTCCAGCGATGAAGACCTCTGTCGTCGTGCCCGTGTACAACGAGGAGGGCAACCTCCCGGAGCTGCTGCAGCGCCTGACGGCCGTCATGGACGCCTCGGGAAGGCCTTACGAGCTTGTGTTCGTGGACGATGGCAGCCGCGACGGATCGCTCGCGATTCTCAAGCAGGCTGCCGCTGCACGGCCGGACCGGGTCCGGGTGCTGGAGCTCGCGCGCAACTTCGGTCAGCACCAGGCCATCCTCGCCGCTTTCGAGAGCGTCTCGGGGGACGTCGTCGTGACGCTCGACGCCGACCTGCAGAACCCGCCGGAAGAAATCCCGAAGCTACTCGCGAAGATCGACGGGGGCTACGACGTCGTCGGCGGCGTGCGGCAGGATCGCCAGGACACGTTCGTGCGCCGGGCCGCGTCGGCCCTCGTCAACCGCGTCACCGTCACGATCACCCGGATGCGGATCACGGACTTCGGCTGCATGCTCCGGGCCTACTCGCGCGACGTGATCGAGGAGATCAACCGCTGCGACGAGTCGTCGACCTTCATCCCGGCGCTGGCCCAGAGCTTCGCGCGC
>JANMPW010000116.1:0-5317 GCA_031370065.1 Acidobacteriota bacterium | reverse complement strand
ATGCGGCAAAAAACCAGAGTCTGTCTTTCAGTACAAATCCGCCGATGTCGGCCCCATAGTCCGACTTCGTAAAGCCGATTGGAATGCCCTCCGAGGTCACCTCGTCGAGGTGCTTGTTGTTCGCCTGGAGGCTGTCGCTGTCGAAGTAACCGAACACATCACCGTGAAAGTCGTTGCCGCCCGACTTCGTGATCACGTTCAGGATGCCGCCCTGGGCTCCCGTGTACTCCGCCTCGTATCCACCTGTCTTCAACTCCACTTCCTGAATGAACTCGAAGTTGAGGACCTTGCCCTGGTTGCCGATCTCGGCACCCGTCGTGTTGGCGCCGTCCACCAGATAGTTGTTCTCGAGGCCCGTCGCGCCGTAGACCGTGATCGAGGTGTTGCGCACGTCGGACTGATCCGTGTTGACCCCGCTCGCCAGCTGGGCGACCGAGGCGTAGTTGCGTCCGGTCGGAAGCGCCTGGAAGGCCTTCGCGTCCAGGTTGCGGCCGACCGTGTTCGACTCGGTTTCGACCGTTGCCGCCTCGGCCGTGACGGTCACTTCCTCGGTCTTCGCGGGCACGATCTCGATGGTGATCGCCGCGGCCTGGCTCAGGGCCAGCTGCAGCGTTTCGCTTCTCGGGGCGAACCCCTCGAGCTGGACGGTCAGTGTGTACTTGCCGGGGGGCAGGAGCGTCAGGATGAAGCGCCCCTGGCCGTCGGTGACGGCCGTTCGCGAACCCTGGAGGTTCGGGCTTTTCGCTTCGACGGTGACGCCGGGCAGAGCAGTCTGGCCCGTCTGCACGATGCCCCGGATGCTTCCGGTCGTTTGCGCGAACAACGGTGAGCAGGCAATTGAGGCCAGGACGAGCGCCGCGAAGAGGCGAACCACGGGCTTTCTCCTGGGGAACTCCTTGCCGTCTTCAGTTTTCCGTAACGCTATGGCCCCGGCACTCGCGCTGTCAAGCGATGCAATCAGGCTCGCTTGCTGCCCCGGCCGAGCAGCTTCACAATCTCCCTCAATTCCTTGAGGACGACCTTGCGATCGAAGTCTGTGGAAGGCGCGACCGCCGCCGCGGGCTTCCCGGAGGCGGCAGCCTTCTCGGACAGGGCCACGCGCAGCAGCGGCAGCTGGGCCTTGCGGCCGGTCGGTGCGGTCTCCGTCTTGCGCTGCACGGCAACGGAAGGCGCCGGAGCGAGGCCGTCGTCAAAACGCCCTTCCAAGATTTCGGCCTCGAGCCGCTTCTTCGCGCCGGCGACCGTGAACCCCTCGTCGTAGAGCAGCTCCCGGATGCGCGAGATCATCTTGACGTCGCGCGCCGTGTACAGCTTCGTCGCGCCCCTGTCCTTGCCTTCCGAAAGCGAGGGAAACTCGGTCTCCCAGTAGCGTAAAACGTAGGGCGCCACTTCCGCGATGCGGCACGCCTCGGCGGGCCTGTAAACCTCAGCCTCCCCCTTCGCCACGGTCTTAATCTACCCCGAACGGGGCCTGCGTTGGGAGGACTTTGAGCGGCCGCGCGCTTCCGGATCGCGGCGCCCGGAGCGCTCGCGCACCAGGATCCGGATCGGCGCGCCGGCAAAGTCGGCCGCCTCTCGAATCAGGTTGTCGATGCGCCGTTGCTCCGAAAAGTGCAGCGGTTCGGCGCGGCTGGCAACCAGGGAGAAGGTCGGCGGCGCAACGCCCGTCTGCGCAACGTAGAACACCTTCAGCGTCCGGCCCGAGGCGGCGCGCGGCGCCTTGTCCCGCAGCGCCCGGCCGAGAACGCGATTGAGCTCTCCCGTGGAGATCCGGCGGTGGCGGTTCTCCGCCACTTGCGCGGCCGTCTTGAGCACGCGGGAGACCCCGCGCCCCGTCTTCGCGGAGGTCAGGAGCACGGGGGCGTGGCGCGCGAACGGGATCTGCGACGCCAGCGCCTGCCGGAAGTCGTCCGCCGTCCCCTCCTCCCGATCGGCCGCGACGTCCCACTTATTGGCCACGAGGATCAGGCCGCGCCCCGCTTCCACGGCGAAGGAGGCCACGCTCGCGTCCTGGCCCGTGGGCCCTTCGCTCGCGTCCACCACGAGCAGCGCCACGTCGCACTCCTCGATCCGCTTTCTCGCCTGCAAGACCGAAAGGACCTCGGGGCCCTGCTCGGTCTTGCCGCGGCGCCGGATTCCGGCCGTGTCGACCAGCCGGAACCGCCTGCCCGCGGCCTCGATCCGCGCGTCCACCGAATCGCGCGTCGTGCCCGCGACCTCCGACACGATGGCGCGGTCCTCGCCGAGCAAAGCGTTGACGAGCGACGACTTTCCGACGTTCGGCCGCCCCACGACCGCCAGCGCAATCTCATGGCCGGGGCCTTCGGTCTCTCCGGCGGACTCGCCGGTCCCGCCAGAGCTCGTGAGCCGCTCCGCGATCACGGTCTGCAGGTCGTCGATCCCGATGTCGTGCTCGGCCGAGACACCGTACACCTCCGGAAAACCGAGCGCCCACGCCTCGCCTTCGCCTTCGCTTCCGGCGCGGCGATCGATCTTGTTGGCGACGACCGCGCACTCGCGGCCGGCTTCGCGAATCAGGCGCGCGGCGGCGCGGTCTCCGGGCAGCACGCCCGCGGAGGCGTCCATGACGAGGAACACGAGGTCCGCGCCCCGGATCGCCGCGACGGCCTTGTCGCGGACTGCGGCGGGGATCTTCTCGCGCCCCTCGGGGTCGTAGCCGCCCGTGTCCGAGAGAAGGTAGGTGCGGCCGTCCGGCAGCTTCGCCTCCGACTCGAGGACGTCCCGGGTCATCCCGGGAAGGTCGTGGACGATCGCGCGGCGCCGGCGGACGAGCTTGTTGAAGATCGAAGACTTGCCGACGTTCGGGCGTCCGGCGACGACGACGCGAAAGGGGCCCTTCTTCTTCGTCATCTTCCCAACTTCAAAGCCGCGGTGCGGCGACAAAAGGGATCCCTCGTCGCTGCTCTGCTCGGGATGACGGCGACCTCGAGGGCCGCCGTCACTTCGAAACTCCCCCCTCGAGATGCAGCTCGAAGCGCGGATGCGTGAAAGGGTGCACGTCGGGAAAACGCGTGAAGATCCAACCGCTGAAGATCTCCTTGCCCTTGTCGAACACGGTGATGCGCGCGGCCGGATTCTGCGGCTCGACGCCGTCGGAGGTGATCGCACCGCCGCCCATCGTGAACGCCGGCAAAAAGACGTCCGCCCGCACGACAAGCGAGGGGTCGGGAAGGGGCGCGCCGCCCCCGAGCGGGACATCGATCGTGCCCTGCTTGCCGTCGGTCTTGTCCTTCCAGGCGACCTTGATCCCGGAATAGGCCGCGGCGACTGCGGGCGGAACCTCGAGTCGGGTGGGGACCGCTCCCGGCGCCGCCGCCTCCGCGCCGCCGGCCGGGGCCTTCTGCGTCTGGCTTGCGAGCTCGTGGGAGATCGCCATCCGCACGTTCGGATCTGGCCGTCCGCGCTCCTTGCACGCAAGAGATGCCATCCCGACGGCAAGGCCTGCCGCCAGTGGGAAAGACCGGTTCATCGTGCCTTCCTCCGCCGGGCCTTGTCCCGTCCGAAGGGCGCTGCTACGGGTCGGGCCGCCGGCGCGGGTCGAGACGCCGGCGGACCCGGCGCCAGGCCGGCCATTGCCTCGCCGCCGAGGCGGAAGTCGAGCCGCCGCCTGACCTCGTCGATCGCCACGAGCTTGACCCGGATCGAGTCTCCGAGGCGGTGGGTCTTCCCGCTCGACCGGCCCCGGAGCTGGTGCTGCTTCTCTTCGTAGACGAAAAAATCGTTCCCGAGGGCCGTCAGCGGAACGAGGCCCTCGACGAAGAAGTCCTTGAGCATGACGAAGACGCCGAAAGACGTGACTCCCGTGACGTATGCGTCGAACTCGCGCTGGAGCTTGTCCCTCATGAAGACGATCTTCTTCCAGAGAAGGCTCTCGCGCTCGGCCTGCTCCGCCCGCCGCTCCCGTTCCGAGCAGTGTGTGGAGACCTCCTTGAGACGCTCGTTGAAGGCCTCGAAGTCCTTCGCCGCGATGGGCCGCCCCTCCGCAACCAGGCGCGAAAGCTGGCGGTGCACGATCAGGTCGGGATACCGCCGGATGGGCGACGTGAAGTGACAGTAGTAGGCAGCGGCGAGCGCATAGTGGCCGCGGCACTCCTCGCTGTAGATGGCCTTTCGCTGCGCCCGCAGGAGAAGGTCATGGAGCAGCCGCTCCTCGGGCTTCCCGTCGATCTCCTTCAACAGACGCTGAAACTCGGAAGGAGCCAGCTCCGCGAGGTCCCCTTTCATCTTGTACCCGAAGCTCTCGAGCACCTCGCGCAGGTCGGTCAGCCGGTCCGGGTCGGGCTTGTCGTGGACGCGGTACATCGCGGGCTGCTTGGCGAAGAGCAGCTTCTTCGCGACGGCCTCGTTGGCGGCGAGCATGAACTCCTCGATCAGCCGGTGGGCGACGTTGCGGGATTCCGGAATGATGCCCACCACGAGGCCGGCGTCGTCGAGCACGATGTCCGCGTCCGGCAGGTCGAAGTCGATCGAGCCCCGCGCCTCGCGTCGATGGCCTAGCAGCGCCGCCACCTCCCCCATCAGGCGAAAGTCGCCGAGAAAGGCCCCGTAGCGGCGCGCGTCGTCCGGATTCGGCGGCCCCTCGAGGATGCGCGCGACCTCCGTGTACGTCATGCGGTGGGCGCTCCGGATGACCCCCTTCGCGAACTCGGCGCCCGTAACGCGGCCCCTCGCGTCGAGCTCCAGGATCGCCGAGAGAACGAGCCGGTCGACCCGCGGGTTCAGCGAGCACAGGCCGTTCGAGAGCCGCTCCGGGAGCATCGGCAGCACGCGCCCGGGAAAGTAAACGGACGTTCCGCGGGAGCGGGCCTCGTCGTCGAGCGTCGAGCCCTCCTCGACGTAATGCGACACGTCGGCGATGTGCACGCCGATGCGGAATCCCGAAGCCGTCTTCTCGACCTCGATGGCGTCGTCGAAGTCCTTGGCAGTCTCCCCGTCGATCGTGACGATCCGGTGGTCGCGAAAGTCGCGCCGGCCGAGCAGATCCTCGGTGCGCACCTCCTCGGGAAAGCGCTCCGCTTCCGCCACGACCGGCTCGGGGAACCGCGTCGGCAGACGGTGCGAACGCAGGACGATCTCGATGTCCACGCCGGGCTCGCCGAGAAACCCGATCCGGTCGTCCACCACGCCGTGGGCGACCCGCTTTCCGTCCGGGAATGAGGTCAGCCGGGCCTCGACGATCTCCCCTTCGCGCGCGCCGTGCGACTTGCCCTCCTCGATACGGATGACGGCGTCGATCTTCGGGTCGTACGGGAGGACGATCTTGCGCCCGTCCTTCGTTTCGAAGCGGCCGACGACC
>JANMPW010000075.1:0-2462 GCA_031370065.1 Acidobacteriota bacterium | reverse complement strand
CGTCTTCGGAGCGATGGCCGACAAGGACATCGAGAGCATGGGCGTTGCGTTGAGTCCGGTCGTGCGGCGCATCCGGCTCGTGCCGGCCGGCTCGCCGCGAGCGGCGTCGCCGGAGGAGCTGATCCGGCGCTTTGCCCCGGGACGGCGGGACGCGTCGGCGGCCTCGGGCCTGGCGGCCGCGCTCGAAGAGCTTCTCGCCGATCCCTCGAGCGAAGCTAGAATCGTCGCCGGATCGCTTTACCTGGTCGGCGAGGCGCGCTGCCTGCTCCTCTCCGGCCGTTTTTCCGAGAGGCCATGACGACGGTCGTCGCGCCCTTCACGCGGGAGCACTTCGAGCACCTCGAGGAGGAGCGGCTCGCGATCTACGCCTCCAAAAGCGCGCGCGCCGCGCGGCCCCGGGGCGCCGTTTCCTCGAGTCCGGGCGACGCCCGCACGGACTACGCGCGGGACCGCGACCGGATCATCCACTCGCGCGCGTTCCGCCGCCTGAAGCACAAGACGCAGGTCTTCATTCCCTACGAGGGCGACCACTTCCGGACGCGCCTGACCCACACGATCGAGGTCGCGCAGATCGCGCGCAGCGTCGCCCGCACCCTCGGCCTGAACGAAGACCTGACGGAGGCCATCGCGCTCGGCCACGACCTCGGCCACACGCCCTTCGGCCACTCGGGGGAATACGTGCTCGACCGCCTGCTGCGCGAGAACCACCCGGAAGCCGGCGGGTTCAAGCACAACTACCAGTCCGTGCGCGTCGTGGACCGGCTGGAGAAGCGGTACGAGGAGCCGGGGCTCAACCTGACGCACGACGTGCGCGAGGGGATGTTCAAGCACACGGCGTGGCCGAAGAACTTCCCGTTCCCGCTCGACTTCGTCGAGGGGCTGCGCCTCGGGTCCGGCGGAACGCTGGAATCCCAGGCCGTCAACTGGTCGGACGAGATCGCCCAGCAGACCCACGATCTCGAGGACGGCCTGCCGCTGACCGAGGAGGCCGCGATTGAGGAGCTCTCGATCGCGCGCCTGGTGCGTTCGACGCGGGGGTATGGCAACGACGCCGCCTCGCGGCGCGCTGCGCTGATCCGCGGCATGATCGCCACGCTTTTCGCGGACCTCGTGGAGGGATCGCGGGCCCGCATCGAGCGCTGGCTCGAGGCGACCGGGGTCGAGAGCGCCGACGCCTTCTATGCGCGCCGCGACGCGCTCCCGGGAGACCTCGTCGGATTCACCAACGAAGGCCGCAAGCTCTACACCGAGCTGCGGGAGTTCGTATACCGCCACATCATCCACTCCTTCCCCGTGTCGCGGCACGATGGCCACGCGCGGCGCGTGCTCGCCGGGATTTTCACCGCGTACCGCGACAACCCGCGGCTGCTTCCGGACGACGTCCTGAGGGGCATGGAGCGCGACCTCGGCGTGCGGTTCCTGCGCGAGATCCCGCTGGCGTCCGTCGAGCGCGAGGTCGCGGCGCACTATCGGCCGCGGCCGGAGTTCTACCGCGCGATCGCCGACCACATGGCGGGAATGACCGACAGCTACTGCAACACCGAGTACCGCCAGCTCGTCGTCGAATAGAGAGAAAGAGGAGCGCATGCCGCAAGCCCCCGCCGCCCTGATGGACCGCGACCTCGCCGTCGTCGATCCGGAGATTGCCCGCTGGATCGAGGCCGAGGGGCGACGCCAGAACGAGGGCCTCGAGCTGATTGCGTCCGAGAACTGGGTGTCGCGCGCGGTGCGCGAAGCGCAGGGGTCGGTCCTGACCAACAAGTATGCAGAGGGATACCCTGGCAAGCGCTACTACGGCGGCTGCGAGTTCGTCGACAAGGTCGAACAGCTCGCGATCGATCGGGCGAAGGCGCTCTTCAAGGCCGAGCACGCCAACGTCCAGCCGCACTCGGGCTCCCAGGCGAACATGTCGGTGTACCTCACCGCGTTAAAGCCGGGCGACACGATCCTCGGCATGGACCTCTCGCACGGAGGGCACCTGACCCACGGGCACCCGCTGTCGTTTTCGGGCCGCGAGTACAAGGTGGTGGCCTACGGCGTCCGCCGTGAGGACGAGCGAATCGACTACGACGCGATGGCGGCGCTCGCGCGCGAGCACCGGCCGAAGATGATCATCGCGGGCGCATCGGCCTACGCCCGCGAGATCGACTTCGCGCGGTTCGGGGCGGTGGCCGTCGAGGTCGGTGCCGCGTTGATGTGCGACATTGCGCACATCGCCGGGCTCGTGATTGCGGGACTGCACATGTCGCCGGTGCCGCACGCGCCCTTTGTCACGACGACGACGCACAAGACTCTGCGCGGGCCGCGCGGGGGGCTCGTGCTCTGCCGGTCGGCGCACGCGAAGGACCTCGACCGGAGCGTCTTCCCGGGGGTGCAGGGCGGGCCGCTCGAGCACGTCATCGCCGCCAAGGCGGTCGCCTTTGCCGAGGCAGGGACGCCCGAGTTCGTCGCCTACCAGAAGA
>JANMPW010000066.1:0-1773 GCA_031370065.1 Acidobacteriota bacterium | reverse complement strand
GGAGCGGAATCGCGATCCGGACCACGTCCATCGGGATCGAGACGATGAGCTTCCCCTTCAGGCTGAACATCACGACGATCGTGAAGAGGAGGGCCACGAGGGTCACCGGGCTGATCCGGGGGACGAACTCCCGGTGGTACCACTCCCTTCCCTTCAGCTTCACGCCGACGAATCGGGTGAGCGCGCCGGCGAGGAAGGGAATCCCCAAGTAGATGAAGACGCTCCTCGCGATCTCCCCCATGCCGACCTTCACGAGACTTCCCTCGAGACCGAACACGGGAGGGAGCACCGTGATGAAGAACCACGCGTAGACGCTGTAGAAGAGTACCTGGAAGATGCTGTTGAAGGCGACCAGCCCGGCCGCGTACTCGGTGTCGCCCTTCGCAAGCTCGTTCCAGACGATGACCATGGCGATACAGCGGGCGAGGCCGATCAGGATGAGTCCGACCATGTAGTCGGGGTGGTCGTGGAGAAAGACGATTGCGAGGAAGAACATCAGGATCGGGCCGATGACCCAGTTCTGGAGAAGAGAGAGCCCGACGATCTTCCGGTCCCGGAAGACGTCACCCATCTCCTCGTACCTCACCTTGGCGAAGGCGGGGTACATCATCAGGATGAGCCCTACGGCGATCGGGATGTTGGTCGTGCCGGCCTGGAACGAGTTGATGAATCCCTCGACCCCCGGGACGAACGTGCCCACTGCCACTCCGGCCGCCATCGCGACGAAGATCCAGAAGGTGAGCCAGCGGTCGAGGAAGGAGAGCTTTTTCGAGATGCCGTCGGTCATCAGACCTTCGCCGGCTTCACCGCCCGGACGAACGCGCTCATGAACTTCCCGTCCACGAGGGGCGCCATCGCGTCGGCATCGATGCCCGCGGCCGAGAGGAACTCCCGCGCGTCGGCGATCGAGTAGACACGCGTCGGGACGATCTCGACGTCCGTGAAGCCCGCCTTCTTCAGCCTCGCCTCGAACTCCTTCTCCTCGAGAGCACCCGCGAGGCAGCCGATCCAGAGCTCGACGTTCTTGCGCACGTCGGCGGGGACTTCGCCGCGCACGACGACGTCCGACACCGCGAACCTCCCCCCCGGCTTCAGCACCCGGAACGCCTCGGCCAGCGCGCGGTCCTTGTCGGCCGAGAGGTTCACGACGCAGTTCGAAATGATCACGTCGATGCTCGCGTCCGGGAGCGGGATGCTCTCGAGCTCGCCCTCGAGGAACTCCACGTTCGTGACGCCCGCCTTCCGCTGGTTCTCGCGCGCGAGGGCGAGCATGTCGTCCGTCATGTCGAGACCGTAGACCTTCCCGGTAGGGCCGACGCGGCGAGCCGAGAGGAGAACGTCGATGCCGCCGCCCGAACCGAGGTCGAGCACCGTCTCGCCCTCGTGGAGCTTCGCGAGGGCCGTCGGATTGCCGCACCCGAGCGAGGCGGCGACGGCCAGATCCGGGAGACCCGCCGTCTCCGAGAGCGAATAGAGATTCGAGGTGATCGGATCCTTCTCGTTGCCGCAGCACGTCGGCGCGCAGCACGACGTCTCTCCGGCCGAGGCCCGCCGGGCGGCCTCTCCGTATTTCTCCCTGACCACGTCCTTGATGCTCGTTTCCACCATGGGGCACTCCCTCTCATCAATAATTCTTGATGTGTCCATCATGCGCATTTCTCAACAGCAACGCGCGGCGCCCTCGCGCACGGATCCGATGAAGCTCTTGATCTCCTGAAGCACGTCCGGGTTCAGCGCGTAATGCACCCAGCGCCCATCCCGCCGGTCGGAGAC
>JANMPW010000044.1:0-1811 GCA_031370065.1 Acidobacteriota bacterium | reverse complement strand
GCCGCGCCCACCTGGAGAGCGCGCTCGCCGCAATCGCCCGCTTCGCGCCGGTCCTCGCCGTCTCGTCCTTCTATCGGACCGAGCCGGTCGGCTTCGCCGGGCAGCGCGCCTTCTGGAACGCCGCCGCCGCGATCCGGTGGGACGGCACGGCCGCGGGCCTGCTGCGGGCAACGCAATCGGTCGAGCGCGACGTGGGCCGCACGCCCAGCTTTCGCAACGGCCCCCGCGAGATCGACCTGGACATCCTCGACCTCGGCGGACGGACGCGATCCTCGGACCCGATCCTGCCCCACCCGCGTCTGGCGACGCGGCGATTCGTCCTGGCGCCGCTTTCCGAGATCGCGCCCGAGTGGAAGCACCCGGCCTCCGGTCTCACGGCCGGGCAGCTGCTGCGCCGGCTCCCCGAAAGGCCCCGGGCTACGAAGCTTTCTTCCAGGCCTCGAGGTCCTGCCGCGCCAGTTCCTGCATCGAAAGCTCCTCGACGAGTCGCTGGGGAGACGGCGCGTCGGCCACGACGCCCTCTTCGAGCGCCACGGCCTCGGCCTGCTCCTTCGCGTCGCCGCGGTGGAGCGCCTCGGCGAGGAAGTGGCGGTTAGAGAAGTTGCGCGCGTTGACCTTCATCGCAAGGCGGAGGTACTTGAGCGCCTCGTCCCGCGAAACCCACCCCGTGATGAACGGGATCCAGGGCGCCTGGTCGTTCAAGCGGCCGACCACCCGATAGCCTCCGCCTTCTTCGAACTCCGGGTCGATGCCGATGACGGTCAGGCCGTAGCTGCGGATCTTGTCGGCGGCGCCCTTGCGCGCCGCCTCGATCTTGCCCTGCGTGAGCGCCCACTGTCCCCAGCACGCCGCAGCCCAGAAGTACGTCGGCGCCGAATCCGACCGGTCTCTCAGGTTGCCCGCGAGCGCCTCCGGGGGAAACTCGAGGATCCCCTTGAGGCCGCGATCCTCGAGGCTCTTCTCCAGGATCGCGATCGCCTCATCGCCGACCCGCTTCGCCTTCTCGAACACCGCCTTCCTGGAGTCGTCGTCGAGGCCCGTGTAGTTCCCCTTGAAGTAGAAGGCGCGCATCAGCTTCCAGCGCGCCTCGACCAGCTCCGGATCCCGCGAGGCCGCGGCTTCGTATCCGGAGATGGCCGCGTTGATGGGGCCGGGGCTTGCCCTCGGACCCACGCGGCCCTCCTGCCGTTTGAGATACAAACGGTCCGCCTCGGCCACGAGCGGGTTGGCGGAGAGTCGCGATGGCGCCTGTGAGCGGTCCGACACGGTCGGCCCCGTCGTGGACTGGGCGCGGGCAAAGGCTGCGGTCCACGAGACGGCCAGGGCGGCGCAACGGAGAATGCGATTCACGGCATCAGTCTATACGCGGCTCGGCCGCGCTAGACTCAGGCTCCGGAGGCTCCCATGACCGACGAAAAGCCCGTGCCCGTTAAAGTCACGATCGACGAGGCGACGGCCGAAGGGCACTACGCGAATTTCGCGAACATCCTGCACAACCCGACCGAGTTCGTCCTCGATTTCGGACGCGTCGTCCCGGGACGCAGCGACGTCAAGGTGGTGAGCCGGATCCTCACGACCCCGTACCACGCGCGCCAGCTCCTGCGGGCGCTCCAGCAGAACATCGAGCTCTACGAGCGCAACTACGGGCCGATCCGCTCGGACTTCCAGGCGCCCCTGATCGAGACGACGGATACGCCCACGAACTGAAAGGCGGGGTCAACTGAAAGGCGGGGTCAGGTCTGAAAACTTCGGAGTTTGAGAACGAGTATTGCCCAACCACGGTCTCGCCCAAACTCAGAAGTTTTCAGACC
>JANMPW010000682.1:0-2498 GCA_031370065.1 Acidobacteriota bacterium | reverse complement strand
CACGCGCGGCGAGTCTGACGCGCCGTACAAGCCGGGAGAGCGGGTCGAGGGGATCACCGACGTCCACCGCGCGTCGCGCTCTACGGGCGGAGACTGGAGCGTCCGGTGGAAGGACATAGCCGCGGCCTCGGGAATCGACTTCCACCACTTCTCGGGCGGCGCGCGCTCCACGCAACTCCCGGAGGACATGGGTTCGGGCTGCGCCTTCGCCGACTACGACCGCGACGGCGACTGGGACCTCTTCGTGGCCGACACGGCGGGTCCGCTCACGATCTCGCCGGAGCAGATGCGCAAGACGCCGGGCGGCTGCCGCCTCTACCGCAACGACGGCGGCGTCTTCACGGACGTGACGCAGGAGGCGGGGCTGGGCGATCTGAAGGGGATCTTCATGGGCGCCGCGTGGGGCGATTTCGACAACGACGGCTACCCCGACCTCGTCGTCACCGCGTACGGCGAGATCCGCCTCTTCCACAACCGCGCAGACGGCACCTTCGAGGATGTCTCGAAGAAGTCGGGCGTGGGCGGGCGGCGCGGCTTCTGGACGGGAGCGGCCTGGGGAGACGCCGACGGCGACGGCCTGCTCGACCTCTACATCTGCAACTACGTGGACTACCGTTTTGACCCGAAGGACGCCGGAAAGATCTTGGGGTCCGGCGCCGCGGCGAGCCCTTTCACCATCAACCCGGAGTCGTATCCGCCCGCGCCGAACCTCCTCTTCCACAACGAGGGGCACGGCCGCTTCCGGGAGATGGCGGCGGAAGCGGGCGTGGCGAATCCGACCGGGCGGAGCCTCTCGGCGACGTTCGCCGATTTCAACGACGACGGCCGCCCCGACCTCTACGTCGCCAACGACGTCTCCGAAGGGGCGCTCTTCGTCAACGAGGGGGAAGGGATCTTCTCGGACGGGGGACGCGAGGCCCATGTGGCCGACTACCGGGGCTCGATGGGGATCGCCGTGGGAGACGCGGACGGCGATGGCGCCCTCGACATGTTCGTCACGCACTGGATTGCGGAGGCGAACGCCTTTTATCTGAACAAGCGGCTGAAGAGGCCCGGCAGCGGCGCCCTCGACTTCGAGGACGCCGCGGAGCGATTCGGGCTCGGGCAGATATCGACCGACGACATCGCGTGGGGCACGGCGTTCCTCGACGTGGACGGCGACGGCTGGCCCGACCTCGTCGTCGCCAACGGGTCCACGTTCGAGGACCCGGCCGACACCCGGAAGCTTCTCGCGATGCCGATGCGGCTCTTCTGGAACAGGGAGGGGAAGCGGTTCGTCGACGTGGCCTCTTTCTCGGGCAGCGAGCTGATCCGGCCGCGCGTGGGGCGGGGGCTTGCGATCGCCGACGTGGACGGCGATCTGCGCGAGGAGGTCGCCGTCGTCGTGCACGGAGGGAACCTCGCCCTGCTCAAGGCCGAGGGCGGCCCGGCCAATCACCGCGTCGCGTTCCGCTGCGAGGGAACGCGCTCGAACCGCTCCGCCTTCGGGACGAAGCTCGTCCTCGCGGCGGGGGCAAGGGCGCAGCTCAAGGAGATCGGCGCGGGCTCGTCGTACCTTTCACAGAACGCCCCGGAGGCGATCTTCGGCCTCGGAGCGCAGGACCGCGTGGAGCGCCTGACCGTCCGCTGGCCCTCGGGCTCGACGCAGGTCTTTACCGATCTGCCGGCCGATCGAGCGTACCGGCTCGTCGAGGGGGACGCCGAGGCCCATCCGCTCGAGGACCACCGCGCGAGGACGCTCGCCTTCTGGGACGCCCACGCCCGCGCGCGAGATGCCGCCGCTGCTGGCCGCACCGCCGAGGCCATCGCCGGATACCGCAAGGCGCTCTCGATCGATCCGCGGCACGAGGACAGCCTCTATGTCCTCGGCAACCTCTGCCTCGAGGCGGGGGATCGTGCGGCGGCGAAAAGCGCCTTCGAGTCCCTCATCGCCGTCCAGCCTCGCAGCGCCCGCGGGCACGGCGCCCTCGGAGACCTCCTCGCCGACCCGGCGTCGGGCGTGCTCCAGAATCTCGACGCCGCCCGCCGCCACTACGAGCAGGCGGGTGCCCTGAACGCGGAGGAGACCGGCTGGGTGGTGCGGCTGGGCGAAGTGGCGCTGCGCGAAGGGGACGAGCGGGCGGCGACGCGGCAGTTCCAGAAGGTCCTCGTGACCCACCCGCATTCTTTTCAGGCGCTCTACCTCCTCGGCTACATCGCCTGGCGGCGGGGCGACCGGGACGAGGCGCGGCGGCTCTTTGACGGGGCGTTCACGGTGCTCGGGCCGCAGGCGGCGCCGGCCCCCGGCGAGGGGGACGTGCGGAAAGCGGAAAAGCCGCTGCCGAGGAGGGGAGCCTTCAGCGGGCTCTGGGCCTACCTGGCCCGCGGCGGCGTCCGCCTGGAGGACGCGTACCGCGAACTCGACGGCGAGCTTCGGCTGTCCCGGGCGGCCGCCACTCGAAAGTAGCGGCGCGTCTTCGGGATGACCGGGATCATAGGGGCGGACGACGCCCTGGAGG
>JANMPW010000741.1:0-5306 GCA_031370065.1 Acidobacteriota bacterium | reverse complement strand
CCACCGGCTTGATGTCGAACGCTCCGTTGCTCTCGATGAAGACCACGCACTCGGAGGACTTGTCGCAGTTCGTCGTGTGGCGGTAGCTCCCGCCGGGCTGCATCAGGTAAGACCCGGGCCCCAGTCGGACTTCGGGCTTTCCTTCCGGCGTGTGAATCCACGTGCCCGAAATGACCACGAGCTTCATGTCGTGGGTGTGCGTGTGCAGAGGTGCGCTGAACCCCGCCGGGAACTTGTTGATCGCACCGTAGGCACCCTTCGTATGGTCGCCCCAGAGATCCGCGATCATGACTCCCGGAACCTTGGGATCGAGCTGGGTCCATTTCATGTCGGCTGCCGGCATGATGACGGCCCCTTTTGCCCCCGCCTTCGGAGCGCTCTTCGCCTTGGCCCCTCCGGGCACCTGCGCCAGAACCGCCGTCGCCAGAACGAACGAAACAGCAAACGCCAGGATGTTTCTTGCCCTCATCGAGTTCTCCTTTGTTGCCAAAGCCTCGTGAAGAGGCTATCACCGGAAGGCGCGGGGCAGGCGCAGCGGTCATCCCGGGCGGCGGCGAGGGATCCCGGACTCGACGAGCGCCAGCGAGGAACCCCTTACTCGGCGCCGCGGGTTCCAGACCGAGATCAGGCCTTCCTCCTGGTGGACCGGCGTCGCCTCTTTAGTTCTCGCTCGAACTCGCCGCACCGCTCCGTCATCCCCTCGCTCTTCGACCAGCGGCGAATCGTGCCGAGATCCACACATTCTCTGAGTGCGATCAGGACCGCTGTGTCCAGGCTCTGGCGGTCGTTCCAGAAATAGTAGGCCGCCAGGCGGTCCCGGCACGAGTCGGTGGCTGAGAGCGCGAGGATCCTGCCACGCCCGACCTTGACGTCGATCGGACGGATCGCGAGATCTCGACCGATCGAAAGCGGACCGCGGGGAAACTCGACGAAGAAACTCGTTATCGGGTGATCGTAGTGATCCCCGGCGCGCTGGAAGCCAGCCACCTTCAAAGCCTCGTCCAGTTGCGCCCGCGTAGGCGCAGACTGAAGAATGAAGTCGAGGTCCTCGGACATGTAGTCGCCGCGAGTGAAAATCGTGGCGATTCCTCCGCCGGTCAGAACCGCCCGGATGCCGGCCTTATCCAGGGCAGCGGCGACGGCCACCGCCACGTCGCCCAGAGCCGAGTCTGCGCCGAGCTTCACAGCCTCTTGCCGGTTCTCCGCGGCCGGCGCCGCAGATTCTCGATCCTGACCCGCAGTCTTTCCTCAGCCAACGCCAGACGGTCGAGAAAGCCCCGTAGCTCCCTCAAAGCGAAATACCGAGGGTCGAGCCGATAGAGCCTCGTCCGGCCGGCCGGCCTCGCGGCCACGAGACCGTCCTTCTCGAGCCCCGCGAGCGCCCCCTGGACTCCAAAGAGCCGTTGCTCGAGGACCCGCGCGAGCTCGCGCGGATAGCTTTCCTCGAGCAGGCTCAAGGCGATCAGGACCCCGGTTCGAGAGGCGCTGCCGAAGGGCGACGAGCGAACGACCAACATATATGGTCATATGACCACTATTATTGGTCTTTGTCAAGGGACCCCCTTCGAGCCGCCCTCGGAACACGAATCAAATCAGCTTGACGCCTCCTTGAATTCCTATCCCCGGCGATCGTCCGATCGAGCGACCACCGGAGCTACGAGGACCCCGCTCCCCTGCATGTCATCCCGAGCTCCGCGAGGGATCCCGCACTCGACACGCGTCCCAGGCATCATACCGGCGCCTTCCCCCTCCCCGGCCGGGGCGTTACCGATAGAATCCTCCCGACCACATGCCACTCGCACCCGGCTCCCGCCTCGGTCCCTACGAGATCCTCGCGCCGATCGGCGCGGGCGGGATGGGCGAGGTCTACCGGGCGAAGGACCCGCGCCTCGGGCGTGAGGTGGCGATCAAGGTCCTGCCCGCCTCCTTCTCCGCCGATGCGGATCGGCTACGCCGCTTCGAGCAGGAGGCCCGGGCCGCCGGCGTCCTGAACCATCCCAACATCACGGCCGTTCACGACATCGGGACCCACGAGGATGCGCCGTACGTCGTCCAGGAGCTGCTCGAAGGAGAGACGCTCCGATCGGTCCTCTTGGGCGGGCGTCTCTCGCAGCGCAAGACCATCGACTACTCCCTCCAGATCGTCCACGGCCTGGCGGCGGCGCATGAGAAGGGCATCGTCCACCGCGATCTGAAGCCCGAGAACATCTTCGTGACGAACGACGGCCGGGTGAAGATCCTGGACTTCGGTCTCGCCAAGCTCACGCATACCGAAGAGCGCGGCCAGGCGACGAACCTTCCGACCGCGACTGCAGGCACGGAGCCCGGCGTCGTCATGGGCACGCTCGGCTACATGTCGCCCGAGCAGGTGCGCGGCAAACCCGCCGACGCGCGCTCGGACATCTTCTCCTTCGGCGCGATCCTGTACGAGATGCTCTCGGGAAAGCGTGCCTTCCAGGGCGACTCGGCCGCGGACACGATGTCGGCGATCCTGAAGGAAGATCCGCCCGATCTGTCCATCACCAACCGGAACGTCCCGCCCGGCCTCGAGCGCATCGTCCGCCATTGCCTCGAGAAGAACCCCGAACAACGGTTCCACTCCGCGCACGACGTCGCGTTCGATCTCGAGGCTCTGTCAGGTCTCTCCACGCCCCGGCTCGAGCCTTCGAAGTCCCGCTTCCAGGCCCGGCTTCCCTCGCGCCTCGTGGGGGCGGCCCTTTTCGCCACCCTCGCAGTCGGGCTCTTCGGCGGCCGGCTGATCTGGAGGACAAGCACCGAATCCCATCCGACCTTCCACAGGCTCACCTTCCGCCGTGGATTGATCGAGAGCGCGCGCTTTGCCCACGAGGGGCACACGATCATCTACTCGGCCTCCTGGGACGGCGCCCGCAAGCCGGAGCTCTTCTCGACACGCGTCGAGAGCCCCGAGTCGCTGCGGCTGGCCCTTCCCGGGGGAATGGTCGAGGCGATCTCCCGCACGGGCGAGATGCTCGTTCTGAACCCATTGCACTACTCGGTCGGATACGCCCGCACCGGTACTCTCTCGCAGGCGCCCCTGTCGAGCAGCGCATCGCGGGAATTGCTCGAGGATGTCGCCAGCGCCGCCTGGTCCCCGGACGGAGCGAATTTGGCCGTCGTGCGCGCGCCGCGGTGGCGCTACCGGCTGGAGTTTCCCGTCGGGAAGGTCCTCTACGAGACGACCGGCTACCTCAGCCACCCGCGCGTCTCTCCGAAGGGCGACGCCATCGCGTTTCTCGACCACCCGATCTTCGGCGACGACCGCGGCTCGGTCGCGATCGTGGACCTTGCGGGAAAGAAGAAGACGCTGTCGGAGGGATGGGAAAGCGTGCAGGGTCTGGCCTGGTCCACCTCCGGCAAGGAGATCTGGTTCACGGCGACCCGCGCGGGCAGCGCCCGCTCCCTCTACGCCGTGACGCCCGCGGGGCGCCAGCGCGCCGTGCTCACAACGCCGGGAGGACTGCTGCTCCAGGACATCTCCCCCGACGGGCGTGTCCTCCTGGACCAGAGCAATGTGCGGATCGGGTTCTTCGGCCTGCTTCCCGGAGAGACCAAGGAGCGAGACCTCTCGGGTCTCGAATGGTCGCTCGGCCCGCATCTGTCCGAAGACGCGAAGACGGTCGTCTTCACCGAGCAGGGGGAGGCCGGCGGCCCGGGGTATTCCGTCTACCTGCGCAAGCTCGACGGCTCGGCGGCGGTGCGGCTGGGAGAGGGAGTCGGACTGGCAACCTCTCCCGACGGGAAGTGGGTCCTGACCTGCCAGATCCAGACGACGCCCGCCACACTCGTGCTTCTCCCGACCGGCGCCGGGCAGCCGAAGACGTTCCCGAAGGACTCGATCGACCGGTCCGATGCGATCCTGACGTTCGGAGCGTTCCTTGCGGACGGCAAGCGCATCGCGTTCAATGCCCACGAGGCGAGAAAGCCCCCGCGCGTCTTCGTCCAGGGCCTCGACGGAGGCGCCGCGCGGCCCGTCACACCGGAGGGAGTCACTGCCAGGCTAGTCTCGCCGGATGGCAAGTTCCTGCTGACAGAGACTGCCGGGCAGGGGTTCGCCCTGGCTCCCCTGGAGGGCGGTCCCTCGGTCCCGATTCCCGGCCTCGAGAACAAAAACCGGCCACTGGGATGGACAGCCGACGGCCGCTCTCTTTTCGTGGGCAGCGACCGAGACTTGCCCGCGCGAGTCTTCCGCCTCGACCTTGCGACCGGCCGGCGGGAGCTCTGGAAGGAGTTCACGCCGGGCGATTCAACCGGCATTACCGCCATCGGCCCCGCTGCGATCTCAGCGGACGGCAACACCATACTCTTCGTCTACGGCCACAGCCTCTCCGACCTCTACGTCGCGGAGGGACTGAAGTGAGGGCTGAGGCCGTCATCCCGAGCCCCTCGACTCCGCTCGGGGCAGACTCCGCGAGGGATCCCGTACTCGACGAGCCACGCCGTTCCCCCAGCGGCTCCGCCAAGCGGACACCCGATCGCTCGATCACCCGCTTTCCCCGTGCCTTCGCATCGCGAAAAGTCTCCGCGAAGTAACCGAGCGGAGGAGGTTCGCGATGCGGGAGCCCGCAGCGGTCGAGCACGTCAGCGCGACCGCGAGGGCGACGTGTCTCGCAGTATGCTTCCCAAGCGAGGGGAGGAGCGAAATGAGCGAAGAGCGCCCGACGCTTGACCGAATCATGCAGGTGGCCTCGGGCGGCTGGGCCCTCGCCATCCTGGCGACCGCCACCCACACCTCCATCTTCACGCACGTGGAGGCGGGGGCCGACACCATCGAGACTCTGGCGAAGAAGACGGGGATGTCCGCCCGAGGCGCCGGAACGCTGCTCGACGGGCTCGTGGGCCTGGGATTTCTGACCCTCTCGGGCGGGCGCTACCGCAACGCTCCCGATGCGGCCGAGTTTCTCGTGGAGGGGAAGCCGTCCTACTTCGGGGGCTTCCCCAAGGTGCAGCTCGCCGAGTTCCCGGACTTGCTGGCGCTGCCGGAAGTGGCGCGGACGGGGCAGCCCAAAACGACCGACACCGCGGATGTTCCGGAGAGTCCCTTCTGGGAGGAGCTCGTCCCCGCGATCGCGGTTCTTTCCGTTCCGGTTGTCCTGGCCGCGGCCGAGCGTCTCGAGCTCGCGAAGGCGGGTCCCGTCTCGATCTTCGACGTGGGCGGCGGCTCCGGCATCTACTCGGCGATCTGGCTCGGAATCAACCGCCAGGCTCGGTCTACCCAGTTCGACTGGTCGAACGTCAACCGAATCGCGAAGGAATTCGTCGACCGGCGCGGCGTCGGCGACCGCTTC
>JANMPW010000660.1:0-1865 GCA_031370065.1 Acidobacteriota bacterium | reverse complement strand
GCGACAATCGCGTCAGCTGCAGCCAGGATGCCGGCAGCCGCAGCGCAACTCCGTCATCCCTTTGGCTTCCTTGCAGTGTTCAGAGCAGTACTTGCCGAACTCGCCGTTTGGAGTGACCGTACAGGAACAACCCGGGTGGGCACATTGCTGAGGCTGATTCATGACGCCTCCTGCTGGTGATCGTCGCGATCATTCTCGCCATAAGCGCGGTCGCGATCAAGACCCCCACGGCCTGCCCGGAACCCGGCCATGGGGCCCGCCAGTCGCCGGCGTGACGGAGGATCAGGTGCGCTCAGCCGCGGCGCGAGCGGCGTCGCGTTCGCGCTGGATCCGGAGGATGCTGCACCAATCCTTGTGCTCGGCCACCGGCATTCCGCACTCGACACAGATGCGCACGCGCTGGCGCGGGGCGGTATTGCGCGAAAACAGCTTTTTCAGAATGGACATGGAGGCTCCCGTTTCAACTTCTACCTGAGACGAGGGAACGGGGCAGAAGGTTTGCTGAACCTCTGAAAAACCAGCCTGTTTTGGACTCCCGGACGCCCGTAAGGCGTATAATCCGCGGCGCGCGGCCTGAGCAGGACACACCGCCTATGGCCATGACCATCACGGAAGTACGTATCGGGGATGTTACCGTGCTGCGGCTCGGCGGCCGAGTCATTTTCGGCGACGGGGCAACCGAACTGCGGGCGCGCCTGAATGATCTGCTGGACGAAGCCCGCCTGAAGTTCCTGCTCGACCTCCGCGAGGTGACCTACATCGACAGTTTCGGGGTCGGCGTGATCGCGGCGAAGTACGTGAGCGTACGCCGGAAAGGCGGAGACTTGCGGCTGCTCCAGCTTTCGCCCCGTAGCCATCACGTCATGACGATCAGCGGGTTGTTGAAGATCTTTCAGGCGTTCGAGTCGGAAGAGGAGGGGCTCCGCAGCTTTGCGGTGAAAGGGTGAGGCGCCGGACGCCGGGCCCGGATCAGGCGGCCGGGCGGGCGAACATCGCCGTAATCGCGTCTTCCTCGGAGAAGGGTTCCACCTGCCGCGCATCGAAGCGCTCGAGCGCGCTCGATCCTGCCAGCACGCGCAGCTTCCGAACGTCCGCCTCGAGCACGGTCGGGGTGTCGGCCGCCAGTAGATAGTGCCGCGTCATCAGCGCGACCCGCCGCTCGACGACGAAGTGACGAACGCAGCGGCTGGCCGGCTCTACCAGCACACCGGAGATGGTGCCGAGCTTTTCGTCCGTGTCCGAGCAGAGCATCAGCCCCGCCAGCGTCCCGAAGGGATGGTTGACGTGGCCGGCGTCGAGATACCGAAGCGTGTGCGCGTCGCTGGTCATCTCATTCACCATGATTCGCTCCGCCCAGACAGGAGCAAGCCAGATGCCACAAGGTTCCGCGCGAAATTCATATGAGGCGCGTGAAAAGGCGAACGAATTCCGTACTCATCGGCAAAAACTACCGGGCGTTCCCGCGCGAGGTAGGTAACGGGTGGGCGTACACGGCGCAGTGGAGTGCGGTTCGTGGATGCCAGGGAGAGACGGGACGGTGATCGATCGACCGGGGTTCCGGCGACGAGAACGTCTCGCAAGGTCAACCGTTAGCCAGCGGCAACCGGTTGGCCGCTGAGACGGCCCCTCGGCTAAGCTCGGGGCAGGCCTCGACTGGGGTCGGGGCTAACGCTACGGCTGACAGTCGTCCGACTTGGGATTGTTCGGCGCGTTGAACGCGCTCGTGTCGGGACGCTTGCCAGACGGATCGGGAACGCCCAGCCGCTGGCTCACGAACAACACTTCGTACGCCCAGGACCGGAACGGTTCGATGCCGGTGGTACAGCTGTAGTTGTTGAAGTGCAGGTTCGCGACGTAGAAGAAGC
>JANMPW010000659.1:0-3257 GCA_031370065.1 Acidobacteriota bacterium | reverse complement strand
CCGATGCACGCGCGAGGCGGCCAGAAATCCCGCCTCGGTGAACCCGAGCGCGAAACCGTCGGAGATCTCGACGGCGGCTCCGTCGGCGGGGCCGTACTCCTCGCCGTGCAGGAAGAGGTCCTTCCGGCGGCGCCCGCGCAGCACGCCGATGCGCTCCGGTTCGGCGCCGCGCGTGCCGAGCAGCAGAAGCTCTCCGTCCCGTGCGGGGCCGAGCCTCGTCTCGATCGCTCGCACGAGCTCCGGGGAAGGCCCCTCGCCCTCCGCCGGCGCGGAGACTCCGGGGTCCGGGTCTGGGGATAGCTCTGCCGGCACCTCGGGGCTCGCGAGCAGTCCGCGCTGGAAGAGTTCCTTCGCGAGCGCGGGCGCGAGGGACGGGTCGCCGGCCGTGCGCGCCTCGCGCACGATGCGCCGCGCAAATCGTCCGAAGAAATCCGCCCCCGACGGCGCGGTCTCGGCGGCCGCAACCGCGAGGGCCGCCGTCTGCTCGCCCGCGCGCGCCAGCGCCGCGGCGCGATCGCCCCCGGCCGTCGCGCGGAAGATCGCGACGAGCACGTCCCAGCAGGCGCCCGTCAGGACGCGGCAGAACGAGTGGGGCTCGGCCGAGAGCGATCGGGCAGGCGCCGAATCGGGAAGGCCCTTCGGGTCGGTGTACGTAAACGTGTTGACAGCGTCGCGCAATGCCCCGGGCAGGGCGGCGTCGGCCCCCCATCGATCGCGGACCGCCGCGCCGAGCTCCTCGGCCAGGCGCGAGACGAGGCTCGAGCGCGCGGGATCTCCCTTCGTTTCCTCGAGGGCGCGGCCGGCGAGCGCGGGCTCGGCCAGCGCCACGAAGATCGCCGCGAGGTCCCCGAAGGCCTCGTGGAAGGCGGCGACTTCGAAGTGGGGCGCGTCCCAGAGGTCCGGCCGGATCGCATCGAGGATGGCGTGGCCCTGTTCGTGCGTGACGACGTCCGGGCTCTCGCCCGACTGGACGACCGCGTTCGTCGTTGCGTCCACGTCGCGGAAAAAACGCAGCGCCTTGCGGTCGTAGTAGGCATTCAGGTCCTGCCCGGCGACGGCCACGGCCGGAAGCACCGGGCCCGGAATCCAGACTCCCGGGGCGGGAATCCGCCGGGCCCAGAGCCGCTTGCCTCGGTCGAGCGCGGAGGACAGTTGCCAGTAGAGAAACTCGCGAGTGTCGGGCTCGTAGGCGCGCGGCCCGGGCGCCTTGCCCTCCACGCGGAAGCCCCAGGGTCCGGCCTCGGTCCGATCCGGCGGGGAGGACTCGACGAGCTGATCGCCTCGGCCCGCCGGGTCGTTCAGGAAGATGCGGATGCGCGCGCTGTCTGTTTCGTTCACGGGAGAGATCGATTCTTTCGGAATTGTACCAATGCGGTTATCCTTTTCCCGTCGTGAGAAAAGTCCGGATCGTGGTGCTCCTCCTCGCAGCCACCCTCCCGTCGGCGGCGCAGGAGAAGGCCCCGGAGAAGAAGACGGCCTGGCCGCTGTCGCTCGCGGATGGTCTGCCGAAGCAACTGCCGGGATACGTCGCGGCGCCGACCGACCCGCTGCCGGACACCGACGAAAACGACATGGGTATCTTTACGGAGGTCTCGCGCTTCTTCCAGAGGATCGAGGGCCCGACCGTGACGCGGCAGTTCCGTCTCGTGGTGCAGGACTATGGCAAGGAGAAGAACGTCGAGGTCGACCTGCGCAAGGCGATCGCCGAAGCCGGCACGCACCAGAGCGTGGAAGTGCGGGACGTCTTGATCGGGGGGCTGAGGGCCTTCGCCGTGACGGACCGCTCGAGCGGCAATCCCACGACCCTGGTCACCGTCCTCGTCCTGCCTTCGCGCCTCGTCCTGGCGCAGGGCGCGAACGTGGATCGGGATGCCGCGCTCAAGCTTCTCTCCAACGTGGACTTTCCCCGGATCGCGGCCACGAAGTGACCGCGGCTCCGGTCGAGGTGCGCCGTGCGCGCCGGCAGGACTGGCCCCGCATGGTCGAGCTGCACCGGGAGCTCGCGCGGTTCGAGAAGATGACCTCCCCGGACGACACGGAGTCGGGCCGTCTGGCCGCACAGATCTTCGAGCCGACTCCGGCCAACCGCGGCCGTGCGGCCGAGATCGAAGCCTTCGTCGCCGAGCTCGATGGCCGCATCGAGGGGCTCGCGATCTTCTGGGAAGGCCTCGGTTCCTCTTTCCGGACGCGGCCGTTCCTGTTCCTCGAGGACATCGTCGTCTCCGAGGCCGCGCGCTCTCGCGGCGTCGGCGAGGCGCTCGTGGCGGCGATCGCGCGCGAGGGCGTGGCGCGCAACGCCATGCGCATCGACTGGGCGGTGCTCGATTGGAACGAAGGCGCGATACGCTTCTACCGGCGCCTCGGCGCGGGGGCGACGAAGGACTGGGTGCGGTACTGCCTCGAGGAACAGGCGATGCGCGCGCTCGCGGAGTCGACCCGGTAGCCTTCGTCTCCTGCCGCTCTTCTACCCGTTCGGGACTTCCCAGAGGTGCTTCACGCCCGGGTGGTCCCAGGCGATGCGGAGCTCGTCTGGCGCAGCCGGATCGAAGGTCTCAGTCACGAAATACATGAGCGCGCAGGGGTTGGTCAGCGGGCGGTAGCCGTGGGCCACTCCCGCCGGGATGCGCACGAGGATGTCCTGGCCGCCGCCGGCGACGATGACCTGCGTCTTGCCGAAGGTATGGGAGGTCTTGCGCACGTCGTAGAGGACGAACTTGGCCTTCGAGCCGGGAGGCACGAACCAGATGTCGTCCTGCTTCAGGTGGTAGTGGAGCCCCTTGATGTGCCCCTCGGCGTCCACGATCGAGAAGTTCATCTGCGCGACGGGCACTCCCTGGAAGAAGTCGGCGAGCTCGCGGCTCTCCGGGTGATTCGCTTTTGCCCGGAAGATCTCCATGAAGAAGCCGCGGTCGTCGGTGAGACGCTTCAAGCGCAGGATCCGAACACCCTCGATGGGAGCGGGCTTTGCGTAGTCCTTGGGCTGCGAGCGAAACTCGGGAGCGATGTCGTCTGGAGTCATGGGGGTATTAGCCGTCAGGCGCCGGCGGGAGTCAAGGTTGGAGTTGGGAGGAGCCACGTTCATGGCTCCCCCCGACCCCGCGGCCTACTTCTTGATCTCCCCCTTCGCCGTCCACGCGATCGTGAACCCGTTTCGCTTCTCGTACGAGAACTTCGGGTCCCCGTCGGCGCCGTTGAAGCGGTGCGTCGAATAGGCGAGGTTGAAGCCCTCGTTGGAGGTCGAGAACCAGTACTGGAGG
>JANMPW010000601.1:0-1537 GCA_031370065.1 Acidobacteriota bacterium | reverse complement strand
ACGTGAATGCCTTGAACGCCTTGCGCAAACCGGGCGTAGCTTATGCCCGGATTGCCGGGCCGCGACCCCCGCGGCCCTTTCTCAGCCCAGGCGGCCCTGCTGGAAGTCCTCGAAGGCCTGGACCACTTCGGCCCGCGTGTTCATGACGAAGGGGCCGGCGCGCGCGACGGGCTCGCCCAGGGGACGTCCCGCGATCAGGAGCGCGCGCAGGGGCGAACCCGGACCGGCCTCGAGCCGCGCCGCGCCGCCGTCGTTCTTGAAGAGCACAAGCTCGTGCGGCCGCGCGGGCGCCTTCGCGGCGCCGAACAGGCCCTCGCCCTCGACCACGTACGCGAATGCATTGAAGTCTTCGGGCAGCGGCTGCTCGAGAACCGCGCCCGGGGCGAGCGTGACGTCGAAGTACGCGATGGGTGTGCGCGTGTCGATGACGGCGTGGGCGCCGAGGGCCTCGCCGGCGATCACCCGCGCGGTCACGGAGCCGTCGGCGGACCGGCCGACCGGAATCGCGGCGGCGGGTACCTCCTGGTAGCGGGGCTTCATCATCTTGTCCTTGCGCGGCAGGTTGACCCACAGCTGAAAGCCGTGCATCCGGCCGCCCCGCGCTGCGAACTCCGGGTCGGGCATCTCGGAGTGCACGACGCCCGAGCCGGCCGTCATCCACTGGACGTCGCCGGGTCCGAGCTTGCCGCGGTTGCCGCGCGAATCGCCGTGCTCCATGCGCCCCTCGAGCAGGTACGTGACGGTCTCGAAGCCCCGGTGCGGATGGTCGGGCGCGCCCTTGGCCTGGTCGGGCCCGAGGTCCATCGGCCCCATTTCGTCCAGCAGCAGAAACGGGTCGAAATGATCGAGCTTGGACGTGGGAAACGGCCGGTGGACCAGGAACCCGGCGCCCTCGAGCGCTTCGACGCTCGGCAGCACCCCGCGGACGGTGCGTGTGTTTTCCATGATGCCCGTAATACGCTCCCGGCGAGGAATCCGATTCCCGGGGGATTTGTTGCACTGAGGCGAGGAGATCCAGCATGGCAAAGGCGACATTCGGCGCGGGGTGTTTCTGGGGGGTCGAGGAAGAGTTCCGGAAGATCCCGGGCGTCCTCGAAACCGCCGTCGGCTACAGCGGCGGAAGGCTCGAAAACCCCACATACAAAGATGTCTGCACCGACAGTAGCGGACACGCCGAGGTCGTCGAGGTGGACTACGACCCGTCTCGGGTTTCCTACGACGCGATTCTCGACGTTTTCTGGAACGGCCACAATCCCACCCAACTGAACCGCCAGGGCCCGGACGTCGGCACCCAGTACCGTTCGGCCATCTTCTTCCACACCCCGGAGCAGGAGGCGGCCGCCCGCGCGTCGAAGGAGCGGCTGGAGAAGAGCGGCCGCTTCCCGAGGCCCATCGTCACCGAGATCTCCCCGGCGCAGACCTTCTGGCGCGCCGAGGAGTACCACCAGCGCTACCTCGAGAAGCGCGGCCTCGGCTCCTGCCACCTCTGACGGCCCCTCGCCGTCTCCGTCAGTTTTCGGTATAGGATCCGCCGGAG
>JANMPW010000730.1:0-5775 GCA_031370065.1 Acidobacteriota bacterium | reverse complement strand
CGAGGATTCGCTGCCGCAGACCTGGAACGTGCCGGACCTGCCGCCCGTCGGATGGGGAGGGGCTGCCCGCGCCCCCGGACGAAGCCGCCGAGGCGGAGCCGGAGTCGATTCCCTGGGACGATCTGCCGGGATCGGATTCGCGGTCGGCGTCCAAGTCGGCGGGGGCCCCGCGGACGGGCGCCGGGCTGCCTCCCCCCATGCCGCCGTCGGCCTGGCGTCGGACTTCTTCGACGCCGCGGGAGGCCCCTGCCGCCGCGCCGGATGCAGGCATGCCGACTGCCGCCGATTTCTCCGAGATGCTGGCCGCCCGCGACCGCGATGGCGTCTTCGACGCGGCCCTGCGGGCCATGAGGCGGCGTTTCGCACGCAGTGCCGTGTTTGCGGTTCGTTCAGACGGGATCACGGGATGGTCGGGCGCCGGGGAGCGCGTGGATGTGCAGGCCCTGCGGTCCCTCCAGATTCCGTGGACCGAGCCCTCCATCTTTCTGAACTTACGAATGAGCCGGACCTTCTACCTGGGGCCGCTCCCGCCCCTGACCCGGCACGACGCGCTGGCCGCGGCACTGGGCGGGTGGCCCGTGGAATGCGTGGTCCAGCCGGTCCTCATGAGGGAGAAGAGCGTGGCCTTTTTGTATGCCGAATGCGCTGGCACCCAGGGGGCCACCCCGGCCGACCTGACGTATCTCCGGGAACTGGCAGGGGCGGCGGCGGCCTCCCTCGCAGCTTCCATCCGACTGAAGAAAAAGCAGGTTATATAATCCTGGCAATCCCGGAGGAGCCATGATCTAAGCCGACATCGTCGACCGCGTGGTTGATCTCGCTCAGGTCCCCCGCGCCAAGGCTGCGACGGCCGTTGAAACGGTCATCGAGGCCATGCGCTCGGCCCTCGGCGCGGGCGATCGCATAGAGCTGCGCGGTTTCGGCGTCTTCCAGGTGAAGCGGCGTAAGCGCGGGATCGGCCGCAATCCGAAAACGGGCGTCGAAGTTTCGATCCCGCCCGGCAACACGATCCGGTTCAAGCCCGGCAAAGATTTGCGGGATCTTCCCTAACTTGCGAACAACAACTCCGAACAACAAGTAGAATCCCCCCATGCCGCGCATCGGCGAGCTCCTCGTCGCAGAGGGCGTCCTCTCGGATGTCGCCGTCCAGAGCGCGCTCGGTTTCCAACGCCACACCGGCGAGCCCTTCCGCCTCGGAACGATCCTGCTCGATCGCGACCTGCTTTCCGAGGAGAAACTTCTCAAGGCGCTGTCGGCCATTCATCGTTGCGACTATGTGACGTGGCCGGACATCCTGAAGACCCCGCCCGAGGTCGCGCGCCTCCTGGCCGAGCGCGCCGCCGTGCGGCTGGGAGCGGTTCCTTATGCGCTCGAGGGCCGAGGCGTGCGCGTCGCGTTCAAGAATCCTTCCAACCTGGCCGCGGTGGACGAGGTGTCGGCGGTGACCAACCGCCCGGTCATTCCGGCCGTCATTTCCGAGGTGCGCCTGTTGCAGGCCTTCCACCTTTTCTACGGGCGGCCGATCCCCCTCGAGTTCCGCGGAGTGCTCAACAAGCTCGAGCGTAACGAGGAGCGTCGCCTCTACCGCACGCGCGCCACCATCCAGACTCCCCTGGCGGGACGCTTCGTCAATCCCCGCGCGCGCTCCGCCTCGCGGGAAATCCTCATCGCGCCGGGCGCGCCGCCGCCAGACGCCCCGCGGCCGCTTTCCTACGCCGCACCCTTCGTCTCCGCCCAGCAACCGGTGCGCGAGCTCGCCGACGCTCCCGACTTCCTGCCCGATTTCAAGCCGGCCCATCCGCAGACTCCCGACGAGCTCGCCGACGGCATGTGGCGGCCGGAGGACGAGGCCGAGGACGAGGCCGAAGAGCCGATCGTCAGCGCCATGTGGGAGCGTCCGGCTGCGGCCCCGCGCCTCGCCGAGGAGCGCTCGCCCGCCCGCGACCGGCTGGCCGAGTCGACGCTCGAAACCGTCTGCGGGCGCTTCCCCCGCGCGATCCTTCTCATGTCGGGGCAGGAAGCGGTGCAGGGTTGGACGGCCCGAGGTTCCGGCCTGACGCGCGACCGCGTCGCGGGAATCCGGATTCCGTGGGGAGACCCGTCCATCTTCGCGTTCGTCAAGCTTTCGGGCTCCCCCCACCGGGGGTCGCTCTCGCGCGTTCTCGTGCCGCCCAAGCTCGCTGCCCTACTCGGAGACAAGGCCGCGGCGGCGTGCGCGGTCTTTCCCGTCCGGATCCGGGAACGCCTGGTCGCTTTTCTCTATGCAGACCGCCTCGGCGCGCCGCTGTCCCAGGACGACTACCGCAACCTCGAGGTCGCCTCGAGCGCCCTCGGGAGCTCGCTCGCGCGCCTCCTGATGGACCTGCGCCGCGCCGTTCCGTCTTAGTGCAACGGCCGCCCGACGACCCGTTCGCAGAAGCACCCCCGGAGTCCCGCGGCTGGCGGCGCGTCCGCGAGCATCCCCTCTTTCACCTCGCGCTGCTCGCTCTCACGTTCGTCACGACAACCCTGTCCGGAGGGCTCGCCTTCTCCACCAACGGAGGACTGCTCGCGGGTGGCCGATTCTCCGACGGCTTCGCCTTCTCGATCCCGCTGCTGACGATCCTCGGCATCCATGAGCTCGGGCACTACGCCATGTGCCGGCGCTACGGCCTGGCCGCAACGCTGCCTTACTTCATTCCGTCGCCACCGCTGCTCGTGCTTGCCGGCACGTTCGGGGCCGTGATCCGGATCAAGGAGCCCATCCGCACCAAGCGGCAACTGCTGGACATCGGCGCCGCCGGACCCCTCGCGGGGTTCTTCACGGCCATCCCGTTCCTGCTCTATGGCGTCGCCCGGGCGCGACCGAACACCCAGCCGCTCACGGACGGCACGATCCTCTTCGACTACCCGCTCATCGTCCGCTGGGCTCAGCATTGGATGCACGTCGGGCCTTACACGAGCGCTTCCGTCCACGAGCACCCGACTTTCATGGCCGCCTGGTTCGGGCTCTTCGTCACCTGCCTGAACCTCCTGCCCATCGGGCAGCTCGACGGAGGCCACATTCTGCGCGCGGCCACCGGCAAGCTGCAGCCGAAGGTGTCCGCCGTCGTCCTCGTGCTCTGCGTGATCGCAGGGATCACCAGTTCTCCGGTGTGGCTGGTTCTGCCGCTGCTCATGGCCGCGATCATGGGGCTCGCGCACCCGCCGGTTGACGACGACGCCGCGCCGCTCGACTTCGGCCGCACGCTCGTCGCGCTCTTCTGCGTCGCGGTCTTCCTGCTGTGCTTTTCCCTCTCGCCGATCCGTCAGGCGGACGTCACGGTGCCGGCGGCAGCTCCAGTAGGAACGTCGCAGGCCCTTCGTTGACGAGCTCGACTTCCATCGAGGCCCCGAACACCCCCGTCGCGACCGTCAGCCCGAGAAGCTCGAGCGCGGCGACGAACCGCTCGTAGAGGGGCTCCGCGTCCGGAGCGCGAAGGGCGCGCTCGAATCCGGGCCGCCTCCCCCGCGAGAGATCCGCCGCGAGCGTGAACTGCGAAACCGCAAGGACGGCGCCCCCGACGTCGACCAGCGCGAGGTTCATCTTTCCCGCCGCATCGTCGAACACGCGCAGCCCCGTCACCTTGCGCGCCGCTTCTTCGGCGGTGGAGGCAGTGTCGCCGATCTCGGCCCCGAAAAGCACGAGGAACCCGCGTCCGATCTCGCCCACCGTCTGACCTCCGACGCGCACCGCGGCGCGCGACACCCGTTGGATGACGAGCTTCACTTAGCGACGACGCGCACCGATGCGCCGCAGTTCCGCCGGCTCGGGCGCGCCCAGCCAGTGCGCGGCAGTCCCGTAGAAGACCGACGCAGCCCCGATGACCAGGGCCAGCAGTCCCGCGCCCTTCCACCCGACGTAGGCGCTCTCCGGGATGATCCGGCCGGCAGCCCAGAGCAAACCGCCCATCGCCGTCGAGGCCGCCACGATCCGCACGAGCGAGCCCGCAATCGCGCGTCCCCGGAGCCTTCCCTCGCGCCGCCGCAGCGCTGCCATCAGCACGCCCACGTTGACCGCGGCTGCCGCCGAGGCTGCCAGCCCGATGCCGGGCAACCCCAGGGGCCCGCTCAACAGGACGCACAGGGTGACGAACACCGCGGCGTCGGCGAGCGCGGCGACGACCGGCAACGTCGTGTTCTTGAGCGCGTAGAAAGCGGGAACGATGACCCTCACTCCCGCGAAGAAAAAGAGCCCGACTGCCAGCGTCGCTAGGGCCCCTGCCGTCGCGCGGGTGTCCGCCGCGCCGAAGCGCCCGCCCTCGAAGAGCACGCGCACGATCGGCACCTGGAGCAGGATGAGCCCCACCGTCGCAGGCACCGTGACGAAAGCGATCAGCCGCAGGGCGAACGCGAGGCTGTCCTTGAAGGGCTCGCGGTCCGTCCCCATGGCCTGTTTCGACAAAAGCGGAAGGATTGCCGTCGCCACCGAGACCGCGAATCCGCCGAGGACGAGCTCCTTGAGGCGGTTGGCGTAGTACATGTGCGACACGCTGGAGTTGCCGAGACCGGCCGCGAAGCGCGTCGAGACCACCGTGTTGACGCTGTTGATCCCGTACGCGAGCAGCCGCGGCGACATCAGGAGCAGCACCGAGCGGACCGCCGGGTCCCGCCAACCGAGGGAAGGCCGGCCCACGGCCTTGAGACGGCGCAACTGCGGCACCTGGATCGCGATCTGCAACACGCCTCCGACAAGGACGCCGATCGCCAGTCCATACGTGGGCTCCGCGAGCCGCGGGGAAATGACCAGCGCCGAAAGGATGAGCGCGACGTTCAGGAAGATCGGCGCCGCCGCGGCCGCCGCGAACCGGTGGTGCGCGTTGAGGATGGCCTGGCACAGCGCCGCCAGCGAGACGAGGAGGATGTAGGGAAAGATCCAGCGGTTGAGCAGGACCGTCAGCTCGAACTTTCCCGGCGTGGCGTGGAACTGGCCGGCGAGCAAATCGACGAGCCACGGCGAGACGAGGACTCCGAGCGCCGTGATCGCCGTCAGGATCAGGGCGAAGGTCCCCGCCACCCGCCCGACGAAGGCCCGGGCCTCCTCTTCGGTGCGCCGGGCGGAGACCTCCGTGTAGACCGGGATCACCGCCGAGGACATCGCGCCCTCGCCGATAATCTCCCGCAGCATGTTGGGGATGCGAAAGGCCACGAAGAATGCGTCGCTGCGCAGCCCAGCGCCGAGGGTGACCGCAATGACCTTGTCCCGGAGGTACCCCGTCAGCCGGGAAAGAAGCGTCAGGGGCGTAATGGTCGACGCCGAGCGGACCAGGCGCCCGCGAGCCTCTTCGATGTCGTGGCCGGGCATGCGTTGCCGGATTCTAGCCCGGACATCATCTGTCCGACGGAAAGTGGAATATCGTGTCAGCACCTGTAAGGAGGGCGAACACATGGCCAGCGTCAACAAAGTCATCCTGATCGGAAACCTCGGAAAGGACCCGGAGATCCGCACGACCCCGCAGGGGACATCGCTCGCGCGCTTCTCGCTCGCGACGACGACCGCATGGAAGGACGCTTCCGGCGCGAAGCAGGAGCGCACCGAGTGGCACGACGTCGTCGCCTGGGAAAAGCTCGCGCAGATCTGCGGCGAATACCTGCACAAGGGGAAGATGGTCTACGTCGAGGGAAGCCTTCAGACGCGGAGCTGGGAGGACCAGGCCGGTCAGAAGCGCTACAAGACCGAGATCAAGGCGAACAACGTCGTGATGCTCTCGCCGCCGCCGCGCTCGGATGCCGCGCGTCCGGCGCCGGCCGGCGAGG
>JANMPW010000562.1:0-1540 GCA_031370065.1 Acidobacteriota bacterium | reverse complement strand
CAGGATGTTCGGGTCCGCCTTGAGCGCGTTGTCGACCGCCGTCCGCGCGTCGTCGGGGCGGCTGAGGCCGACATAAGCCCAGGCGAGATGGGCATAGGTGTACGAGAGATCCCTTTTCGCGAGCGGGTCCCGTTCGAGCCGGGCCGCCACGTCCTTGAGAGTCAGCATCGCGCGATAGGAGTCTCCCCCCGCCACTTCGTTGCCGCCTTTGAGGAGTCCGGCGTCGGGCGGTCGCTGACTCGCCATCGAGGACAAAGCGAGGGCGAGCACAAGCGCGCCGGCCACGACGAATGCGAAGTTGATCCGGCCGGCCTTCGCGGGCACTGCTAGCAGCCGTTGCAGACGCGATTGCCAACGCCGGCGAAGATCACGCACCCGCCGCCTGCCTGGCAGATCCCGCCGCTCACGGTTGGAGAAGGACAGCTGCATTGGGCTGGGATGCCGCAACCGCCGCCCGCGCCCCCGCTGCCGCAGCACTGCGTCCGCGTTTTACAGGAACCCCCCGACGTCGAGTCCGACTGTGGCGCGAGCGATTTTGCGGCAAGGGCGACCCCTCCAATCCCCAGGACCAAGCCGGCCAGCGCAAGGGAACCACCGCCTCCCTTGGCCTTCGGGTTTGCGGCCGCGTTCTGCTGACCGACGGCGAAAGAGTCGCACCTCTCAACGTCGAGTTGCCGCACGCACAGCGGGAGCCTCGTTCCCGTCTTGAGGAGGTCACAGCTGTCACCACTCAGGATGCCATTCCCATCAACGCCGAGGCCTCGCGGCAGGAACTGGCCGTGCCCCGAAGAGAAGGCATAGCTGGCGTTGTGGCCGCCGATCACACCAGACACGAGGGAGGGCGAGCAGGGGCGGGAGACTTCGGTAGCGCCGAGATAACGTCCTTCGCAGAGGGAAAAGCGGAAGGGACTTTTTCCCGTCGTGCACGGGCCGATCTGAAGATTCCACTGCAGACCAGCCTGATTGACCGTGCCCGGCGGAAGAGGTGGCGGCGTCCTCCCCGTGGGAGCTGCATTGGCCGGCGCCTGACGCGGGGGCGCTTGGGCGTTTGCGGCGACACAGGCCAACGCCTTTGCGATCGAGCTGCCGGCGCGGCCGCCGGTGCCCGCCTCGTAGTCGCGCAGCGGGCCCGAAGCGCGGTCCGCCGTGTCCGTGGCCTTGGCGAGGCCGTCGTCACCTATCGTCTTAAGCCACTCGGCAACCTCCCTGTTGTCGGTCTCCTGCCCTTTGACGAAGTCGCCAATGGAGCATTTCGGATCGCCAAGGCAGCGCCTGTAGCCGGTGACTCCATCCGCCCATTTCTTGATCCGCTCGTTCCAGGCCATGAGCCTGTTCTGCAAGTTGCCGCCCACGCCCTGCCGCTGGGCGCCGAGGAGAGCATCGAGAGCATCGGCCCTAGGGAAACCCGCTCCCATTTGCCGGGCAACGTCGTCAAACGCGCGGAGGTCTCTCTGGAGTGCGTCGATCTGCTGAGAGCAGTCTGCTTGAGCTTGAGCCGGGATGCGCTGCGGTGTGGCGAGCAGCACGCTGGCAAGAATCG
>JANMPW010000554.1:0-2091 GCA_031370065.1 Acidobacteriota bacterium | reverse complement strand
CGGGATTTCGGGCGACGCGGTACACGTAGTCGAAGCCCGAATAGACCGTGACGCTCGCCACGGCGCCGGAGCCGATGAGGAGGATCGGACCCGGCCAATCCCAGATGTTGGCACACAGAACGAAGAGCACGTTCACGATCTGGGTGACGGCCGTCACCTTTCCCGCCCACGTGGGCGGAAATCTCTTCCTGCCCGACGTCAGGATGAGCAGGAGCCCCACGAGCATCAGCAGGAAGTCCCGCGACAGGACCATGACCGCGAGCCAGACCGGCACCTTGACGTGGGCCGGGTAGGACGGGATCGCGAGGAAGAGGTACGACGTCATCAGCAGCAGCTTGTCGGCGATCGGATCGAGGTAGGCGCCGAGGGCCGACTTCATGTCGAAACGCCGCGCGAGGTAGCCATCCACGCCGTCCGACAGGCCCGCGCCGACGAAGATCGCGAGGGCGATCCCGAAGCGGCCGCCAGCGATCGAGACCAGGAAGAACGGGAGGGCGGCCAGACGGACGAGGGTGATGAAGTTGGGCAGCGTCCAGGGACCCGTCAACGACGCCTCCATTCGTTCTCGCGCGCTCCGGCCGGCACTTCGGCGGGGACCCAGACTGTGGATCCCTTGATACGGATCAGCTTGCGGTCCTCGAACTGCTTGAGCATCCGCGTCACGGTCTCGCGCGTGGCGCCGATCGAGTTCGCGATCTCCTGGTGCGTCGGGCGGTGGACCGCGAAGTATCCGTCCACCGGAGATTGCCCGGACTCGTCAGCGAGGCGGACGAGATAGCGCGCGAGCCGGCCGCCGACGTCCTGCAGCGCGAGGGATTCGATCACGCCGTTGGCACGCCGCAGCCGCGCCGAGATGGTCTGGAGGATCTTCTTCGTGAGCGCGAAGTCGCGGGCGAGCAGTGCGAAGAAGTCGTCGCGGGCAAGCGCTACCAGCTCCGACTCGACCAGCGCGGTCACCGATGCGCTGCGCGGTTCGCCCTCGAGCAGGGCCATCTCGCCGAAGAAGTCGCCGGCCTGGAGGTGCGTGAGGACAACCTCGCGCCCCTCCGGCGAATCGACGAACACCTTGACCTCCCCGCGCACGAGCGCGAAGAAGAGATCCCCGGGATCGGCCTCCCGCAGGATCGGCGCACCGGCGGCGAAATGGCGCACCGAGGCCAGCCGCGACAGCGTCTGAAGCTGCGCGGCGTCGAGGTCCGCGAAGAGCGCGACGCGGCGAAACACGGATGGGTCGATCACGGCTTATGGCCCTCCCCCGCTGGCAACAGGGAACGCAGTCGGTCCAGCCCCCGCGTTAGCTCGGGTCCGCTCACGAAGGCTCCCCCCGATTCTGACAGCAGGCCGCATCCGGCCGCCAGTCGGATCGCGTCGACCGAGCCGCGCCAGGGTCCCGGCGAGCCCCGCAGGCAGGCGGGCCCGGCTTCGGGGCCCCGCAGCACGCCGGCAAGCCGGAGCAACAGTTGCGCCGCTGCGGCCCGCCCGAGCGGGGCGTCCGGCCGGGCACGGTGCGTTTCCCCGTCCACGTCGAGCAGCCCCAGCGCGACCGCTTTCATCATGGGGCGGCTGTCGCGCCGCTCGAGCACATCCGTCGCAACGACGCTTCCCAACACTCGCGCCTCGCGGATCTCCGGAAACATCCACCAGACGAGCGAGGCCGCCCCGGCACGCGTGACGCGCCGCGCCCGCGCGGACTGGCGCTCCGCTTCAGGCCAGTTCGCGATACGAAAGGCGAGGCGCGCCTGGGCGGATTGGTCGGCGAAGCGCGGGTCTTCGGCCGCGAGGGCGTCGAAGACCGACACCGCCATGGCGTCGTCGCCCACCTCGAGGGCAAGACGACCGGCGCTGGCACGCTCGTCGGCATCGAGCCCCCCGAGCGCGAGGGCCTCCCGGTCGTACTGCAGGGCGCGCTCTTTCTCCCCCGCCGCGCACTCGACGCCGGCGGCGCGCACGAGCATCGCGGCGGAATGGGGGTTCCAGGCGATGGCCCGGGCGACCTCGGCACGCGCCGCGTCGAACCGGCCAATCGCCGCATCGTGGTCCGCCTGCGCGAGGACGGTGTCGGTCGCTTCCCCGAGAAGTTTGTGCGCGCGG
>JANMPW010000539.1:0-4075 GCA_031370065.1 Acidobacteriota bacterium | reverse complement strand
CCCGTCTTCGTCAGCATGATGTTGCCGGGCTTCAAATCCCGGTGCACGATCCCCTGCCGGTGCGCCTTGTCGAGGGCGTCCGCGATCTCGATTCCGTATCGGAGGATCTGCTCGGTCGGCAGAGGGCCCTTGCCCAGGCGGTCCGACAGTGTCTCGCCCTCGAGAAACTCCATCACCAGGTAGTCGATCTCGCCCTCGCGCCCGACGTCGTGGAGCGCGCAGATGTGCGGGTGCGAAAACTGCGAGATCGTCTTCGCCTCGCGCTCGAAGCGCTGGCGGATTTCTTCGCTCGCCGAGAGGTGCGAAGAAAGGACCTTCACGGCGACCGTGCGCTCGAGCCGCGTGTCGCGCGCCTTGTAAACCTCACCCATCCCGCCCGCGCCGATCGGCGCGAGGATCTCGTAGGGGCCGAGACGGGTGCCCGCGGAAAGTGTCACTTGTGGGAGAGCCTACAACGAGTGGCCCGGAGGGGCGGACTGGGAAATCCTGTCTCGGGAGTCCGAGGGCGTTGGCCCCTCGGGGCGACTCCCTGCCCGAGGTCTGGATCGAGGAAGGGGCGTCGGTTTACTACGCCGCGCCCGTGTACGACGCGGCCCCGGTCTCCTACGCGCCGCCGGTCGGCACGGTCGTCGCCTCCCTGCCGGGAGCCTGCTCGAGCATTTCGATCAGCGGGATCTCGTACATGAACGTCTTCTACACGCCGATCTACTCGGGCGGCGCGCTCATGCCGGTGCGCAGCCCTGACGCATCCGACCACGAAAACCCGAAGCGCCGTAGCCGTTCGACCGCGGCGTTTTCATTTCTGCCGTTCCGTCGGAGCGGTGCTCTCCCTCTCGTAACGATTCCACACGGGCTCGAGCTCGGCGTCGAACGCGGCAAACTCCGACGACATGCGCACTTTCGCGAGCAGCCGCTCGCGTAGGAAGAGCGTCCGGTCGGGCATTCCCGCCGCGACGGTGCGGCGCAGCCAATCGACTGCGCCGGGCGTATCGCCCTGAACCGCGCGCAGCAGCGCAATGTTGTAGGCCGTGTGGTGGTAGTCGCGCAGCCGGCGGCCCGACTCCTCGGCCCGGCGCACCGTCTCCTCGTCGGCCGGGCGCTCGCCCGACGCGGCAGCCACGAGCTCGCGCAGCGTCAGCGCGTAGTGATGGCGCGGCGACTCCTTCAGGAGGTCGTCCGCGGCGCCGCGCGCCTCATCGATCCGGCCGAGGGAGAGCAGAGCGTTCGGAACCCGGTTCGCGGAGATTGGAAACCCGTTCCGACGCGCGGTCGCGATGGCCTCGTCGGGTCTGTCGAGCAGCACCAGTCCCTCGACGCTGAACACGCGGCCGAGATCGCTTGAGGGATCGATCTCGATGGCGCGAGCGACCTCCCGCCGGAAGGCGCTCTCGAGCCCCATGTGGGCGTACAGAATCGCGAGCTCGCCGTGACCGACCTCCGGGTCGAGCCTCTGCGCCTCGAGCAGCTCGCGCCGCGCGGCCTCGATGTCGAAGCCCTGATGATGGCTCCAGGCCATCTGGTAGCGCACGAGGTGCGTCTCCGCCAGCTGGGAGTCGAGCCGTTCGGCCTCCGTCAACTCCCGCTTCGCCTTTTCGAAGTACCCCGAGTCCGGGTCGAAGAAGAGATCGCGCCACAGGTAGGCAAGCGCCAGATGCGCCCGCGCCAGCGCGTACGAAGGGTCGAGTGCCGCGGCCCTCTCGAAGAAAGTAATTGCCTGCCGGTTTTCTTCGCCGCCGGTTCCCGGGCCCGAGCGCGCCTGCAGAGCCGCGCCCTGGACGAACGCTCCATACGCCTCGGCACTGCCCGTGTAGCGCTTCTTGAGCCGGTCGCGCTGGCCCGGCTCGAGCTGCAGGCGCAGGCGCGACACCACCGCGTCGGAAACCGCGTCCTCGACCTCGAACACTTCTGACGCCGGGACGTCGAACGATTCCGCCCACATCGAGCGGCCGTCGCCCGCCCGGAGCAGGTTGACGCTGATCCGGAGTTTCCCCCCGGCCCGCTGCACCGAGCCCTCGAGCACTGCGTCAGCCTTCAGTTCCCTGGCCGCCGCCAGCGCGTCGGCGTCCGACTTCGCGTATCGCCGGACCGCGCTCATCGGCCGCACGGTCACGGCGCCGGTGCGGCTGAAGCCGCGGATGATCGTGTCCGCGATCCCGAGTCCGAGCGCTTCGTCCTCGGCGTTGCCGGAGAGCGACTTCAAGGGCAGGACCGCGAGCGAATGCACGCCGCCCGGAGTGTTCCAGCGGCCGAGTAGAAAGAAGGCGGCCACCACGGCCGCACCAAAAGCGACGAGCACGATCGCCGCCATACGTCCGGTGCGTCCGCGCCGAGCTGCAGGCGCCGCCGCGGTCCCCGCGCTGCGGTCCCGCAGGTTGGCCAGATCGCGGGCGAGATCCCGCGTCGAGTGGTACCGCCCGTCCGGCTCCTTGGCGAGGCAGCGCCGCACGATCCACTCGAGCGGTTCGGGGGCTTCCGGATTCAACGTGGACAGCGGCGGCGGGTCCTCCTTCAGGATCGCCGACAGGGTCTCGATGGAGGTCCGGCCCTCGAAGGGCCGCTTGCCGGTTGACATCTCGTACAGGATCGCCCCGAGCGCAAACTGGTCCGAACGCTGGTCCACCGCGCGCCCCGTGGCCTGCTCCGGAGACATGTAGCCGACCGTGCCCATGACGACGCCCGCCTCGGTCTGCTGCGTTGCGGTCCCAACCTGGCTACCCTCCGGGACCTCGGGAGCGAGCTTGGCCAGGCCGAAATCGAGGATCTTCACGAGCCCCTCGGACGTCACCATCACGTTTTCGGGCTTCAGGTCCCGGTGCACGATGCCCGAGTCGTGCGCCTTCGAGAGCCCTTCGGCGATTTGCGTGCCGATCGAGAGCGCTCGCTTGGTCGGCAGAGCACCGTCCGCCAACACCTGCCGCAGGCTCGACCCGTCGACCAGCTCCATCGCGATCCAGGAGACCCCGTCCGTGCGCCCGACGTCGTAGATCGTCACGATGTTCGGATGGTTCAGCGCCGACGCGGCGCGCGCTTCCTGTTCGAAGCGGCGCAGCCGCTCCGGGTCCGCCGCGACAGCCTCAGGCAGGACCTTGACGGCGACCTCGCGGCCGAGACGCCCGTCCCTCGCCCGATAGACTTCACCCATGCCTCCCGCACCGAGCGGCGCGAGGATCTCGTAAGGACCGAGCCGGACTCCTGTCGCGATGGGCATCGGTTGTCGGTCGAGATCTTACGCCCCGGCGTTCCGCCCTCCGCTAACATCGTGCAATGCGTTATACCGCCGGCTGGATCGTTTCGGCACTCTTGCTCGTCGCTGCGGCGCCCGCTCCCGACCCGGCGGCCACGCTCACGAAGAGGCTCGAGGCCAGGATGCGGGCCTTCCACGGCGACATCGGGCTCTACGCGAAGAATCTCGACACGGGCGAGGTCGTCGCCGTCAATGCCGACCAGCGCTTCCCGACGGCGAGCCTCATCAAGGTCGCTGTGATGGCAGAAGTTTTCCGGCAGATCGACGCCGGAAAGCTCCGCCACGACACGACGGTCACGCTGAAAGAGTCGGACAAGGCGGGCGACGAGACCGTTCCGCTCAACATGATGCACGCGGGCGTCGTGTTGACGGTCGACGACCTCTTGCGCTTCATGATCGCCTATAGCGACAACACCGCGACGAACCTGCTGGTCGGGCTCGTCGGCACGGCAAACGTGGACGCGCTGCTGGACTCGTACGGGCTCACGAAGACCCGGCTCTACCGACCGACGTTTCGGGATGGGCACGCCGATGTGCTCCCGGAGGAAGAGAAGGAGTTCGGCCTCGGCTCGACGACGCCCCGCGAGGTGGCGCGGCTCGTCGAGCTGATCGCTCAGGGTAAGGTCGTCAGCCGGGCCGCGGGCGACGCGATGATCGCGCTCCTCGCGACACAGCAGGACCGCGCGATGATCCCGCGCTCGCTGCCCTTCGGGAGCGAAGAGATCCTCGTCGCGAACAAGACCGGCTGGGATGAGGAAAAGCGTCCTGACGCGAAGGGCTTCAAGGGCGACGTGCGCAATGACGCCGCCTACGTCAAGAGCCCGAAGGCCC
>JANMPW010000515.1:0-4175 GCA_031370065.1 Acidobacteriota bacterium | reverse complement strand
ATCTCCTGGAGCGTCTCGAGCGGGAGGTTCGCCCGGCGCAGCAGCTTCAGGCAATCGCCCTCGGTGCGCATGTCTCCTACTGTGGATTGCGCCGGCAGGCGAGCGCGAGGGATCGGGCAATGGATTCCACCGCCTCCTCGCGGCGGTCCCCGGCCTGCTCCGCGGCACGCACCAGGGCGGAACCGACGACGACCCCGTCGGCAAGCGACGCGGCGCGCCGCGCGGCTTCCGGGGTGGCAATGCCGAAACCGATCGCGACCGGAAGTCCTCGCGCTTGCCTCCTCGCGCGGCGGACTGTCCGAGGTAGATCGCGCGGCAGCGCTCGGCGCTCCCCGGTCGTGCCCGACCGCGACACGACGTAAAGAAAGCCGCTCGAGAGCTTCGCGGCCTCTGCCATGCGGGAAGGCGGCGAGGTGGGAGAAACGAGGAAGACCGTATCGAGGCCCGCGTCGCGAAAGTGCGGCTGCGTCCAGGAGGCCTCTTCCGGCGGAAGGTCCGTGATGAGAGCGCCATCGAAGCCCGCGTCACGGGCCTGCTTCGCGGCGCGGGCCGTTCCCCGGCGCAGGATCGGGTTCAGGTACGAGAAGAGGACGAGCGCCATCTCCGTCTCCTCGCGAACGCGCCGGGCGATTCCAAAGACGGTCTCGAGCGTCGTGCCCGCCTCGAGCGCGCGCGACGCGGAGCGCTGGAGGACCGGCCCATCCGCGATCGGATCGGAGAAGGGCACGCCGAGCTCCAGCACGTCGGTCCCCGCGCGAGCCAGGGCCTTCGCCAGACCGACCGTGGCGTCCGGCGAAGGGTCGCCCGCGGTGATGTAGGCAACGAAGGCCGCGCGGCCCTGGCTGCGCGCCCGCACGAATGCGTCGGCGATCCGTGTCACGACGGTTCGCCGTCCCGCGCGCGCAGGTACTCGTCGAGGTCCTTGTCGCCGCGGCCGGACAGATTGACGAGGATCCAGGCCGAGCGCGGCCACTTGCGGGCGAGCTTTGCCGCGAACGCGACGGCGTGCGCCGACTCGAGCGCGGGCAGGATGCCCTCCAGCTCGCACACGAGCGCGAACGCGTCCAGCGCCTCGCTGTCGGACACCGTCGTGTACCTCACCCGCCCGCGGTCGTGCAGATCGGCGTGCTCCGGACCGACGGCCGGATAGTCGAGTCCCGCCGACACCGAATGCGTGGGCAGCACCTGTCCCGCTTCGTCCTGCAGAAGCATCGTGCGCGTTCCATGGAGGACGCCCGCGGCCCCTCCCGAGAACCGCGCCGCGTGCTCCCCCGGCCCCCGTCCGCGACCGCCGGCCTCGACACCGTAGAGGGCGACCCGGGAGGAGAGGTACGCCGAGAAGAGGCCAATCGCGTTCGAGCCTCCGCCCACGCACGCGACGGCGGCGCGCGGATCGCGTCCGGCCAGTTTCCGAAACTGGGCGCGCGCCTCCCGCCCGATCACCGACTGGAACTCGCGCACCATCGACGGGTACGGGTGCGGGCCCAGAGCGGAGCCGAGCACGTAGTGCGTCGTCGCGACGTTCTCGGTCCAGTCGCGCATCGCCTCGTTGATGGCGTCCTTCAGGGTCTTCGAGCCCGCGTCGACGCCGACCACCTCCGCGCCGAGCAGCCGCATGCGCGACACGTTCGGCGCCTGCCGGGCCATGTCCGTCACGCCCATGTAAACGCGGCACGGGATCCCGATCCTCGCCGCGGCCGCGGCCGTGGCCACGCCGTGCTGGCCCGCCCCGGTCTCCGCAACCACGCGGGTCTTGCGCATCTTCTTCGCGAGCAGAACCTGACCGAGCGCGGGGTTCAGCGGGTGCGCGCCCGTGTGCAACAGGTCCTCGCGCTTGAGGGCAATGCGCGCTCCCCCGCACCGCTCGCTCAACCGTTGCGCGAAGGTCACCGGAGTGGGCCGGCCCGCGTAGTTGCGAAGCAGGTCGTCGAGCTCGGCGCGAAACCCGCGATCCCGGCTCCACTTTGCAAACGCCCTCTCGAGCTCCGAGAGGGGGCCCATCAGCGTCTCGGGCGCAAACTGCCCTCCGTACTCGCCGAAGTACCCTTTGCGACGGCTAGGACGCTTCAGAGTCGGCCTCCTTCACGGCAGCGAAAAAACGTTCGAGCTTTTCTTTGGTCTTGATGCCGGGCGCGCTTTCCACGCCCGAAGCGACGTCCACGCCGGCCGGCCTCAATCTTCGAATCACCGCGCCCACGCTCTCCGGGTCGAGTCCTCCCGCCACGAGGACCGGTACGGGCCAGCTCGCCTCCTCGAGGCGGGCGGAATCGAGGGTCTTCCCGGTCCCCTCGCTCGGATCGAAGAGCACGGCGTGGCAACGCACGAGGATCTCGTGGCGCGGGACCGCAAAATCGCCTCCGGCCTGCCGCGCGACCGCGATGACCGGGACCGGCGAGCTCGCGACCTCTTCCTCGGTCAGCCTTCGGTGCAGCTGCACGAGCTGGAGCCGGCCGGCCTCGATCGCCCGGGCGATGGTGTCGGCGTCCTCTCCCGCAAAGACGCCCACCCTCAGCACGCCGGGGGCCGCCGCCGCGGCGAGCTCCCGGGCGATCGCGTTCGTCACCCGGCGCGGCGAAGACGCGACGAAGTTGAAACCCACGTAAGCCGCTCCGAGCTCGCAAGCCGCCGCAACGTCGCCGGGGCGCGTCAGCCCGCAGATCTTGACGGCCGTCATGCGCGCAGACCCCGCAGCTCCTCTTCGGGGTCCTCCGCACGGAGCAACGCTTCGCCGACGAGAAAGGCCTCGAACCCGGCCGCCTTCAGCCTCTCGATGTCGGCCCGGCTCCGAATCCCGCTCTCGGCCAGGCGCACGGGACCCGCCGGAAGCTCCTTCGCCATCGCCTCGACCGAGGAAAGATCGGTCTGGAAGCTCGTGAGGTCCCGCGCGTTGACGCCGAGCACTTCCGGCGCCAGGGCGGCGGCCTGCCGGATTTCCACGGCTCCGTGCGCTTCGAGGACGACGGCGAGGCCGCGGTCCCGCGCTCCCGCGCGCAGCCGCACGAGCTCGCGCTCGGGCAGCGCCCGCACGATGAGCAGGACGGCGTCGGCCCCGAGGGAAACCGCGAAGTCGAGCTGCCGCTCGTCGATGACGAAATCCTTCATGAGCACGGGAAGGCCCGACATCGTCTTGATGCGAACCAGCCACTCGGGATTGCCGCCGAAGTGGTCCTGCTCGGTCACGACCGAGATCGCGGCCGCGTGGCCGCGCCGGTAGAAGAGCGCGAAGCTCTCGACCTTGCCGTCGGGGTTCGCGAGGATATCTCCGGCGGACGGCGAGCGCGCCTTGAACTCGGCGATGATCCGCGTGCCCGGCTCGCGCAGGGCTGCCACGAACCGGGCGCCGTCCGTCGGGCGCGCCGCCGCGCCGCGCCCCGCGTACTCGCCGCGCGAGAGTCGCGTCTGCTTGGCCGCCAGGATCTCCGTCAGCACGTCGCTCATGCCGCGCGCGAGGCGTCCTTGAGCCTCTCGAAGCATTCGGCCGCCGCCCCGCTTTCGATCGAAACCCGCCCGCGTTCGTAGCCCTCGCGCAGATCGGCGGCGCGCCCCTCGACGACGAGCGCCATGCCCACCTTGAGCAGCACCGCCTCGCGTCGGGCGCCGGCCACGCCCACGAGCAGCCGCGCCAGCATCGCCGCGTTCTCGGCGGCGTCGCCCCCCGTGAGCTCCTCGACCGAAACCGGCCTCTGGGACAGCATGCCCGGATCGAAGCTCCAGGGACGGGTCCACCCGTCCAGCACCTCGACGCCCGCTGCGGGCGTGCCCGGTACGAGCTCGTCGAGGCCGTTCTCGGAGTGGAACACGACCGCTCGCTCGCTTCCGAGCGCGGCGAGGGCGTCGCCGAGCAGCCCCACGAGCTCCGGCCGACCGACCCCGATCAGTTGCCGCGTGGCCCCGGCCGGGTTCGCGAGGGGGCCGAGCACGTTGAAGATGGTGCGGATGCCGAGCTCGCGCCGCACAGTGCCGAGCTCCTTCATCGCCGGGTGGAACGCCGGCGCGAAGAGAAAGACGATTCCTACTTCGTCGAGCACGCGCCCGGCGCGGGCGGGATCGAGGTCGACGCGGACCCCGCTCGCCTCGAGCACGTCGGCCGAGCCCACGCGTGAGGAGATCGAGCGGTTGCCGTGCTTGGCCACCGCTGCCCCCGCGCCCGCCGCCACGATCGCGGCGGCAGTAGA
>JANMPW010000470.1:0-10197 GCA_031370065.1 Acidobacteriota bacterium | reverse complement strand
GAGAAGTCCCGCGATCCGTCGTTGGTGCGCCCGATGGCGAAGGAATGCCGATCTGCGCGCCCGCGCGCCGCGATCCGGTCCACGATCGGCCCGCCCGGGTAGCCGAGCCCGGCGCGGCGGGCGATCTTGTCGAAGGCCTCGCCGGGCGCGTCGTCGCGCGTGCGGGCAATCGGAAGGATCGCGCCTTCCTCGACCCGCACGAGCTCCGCATGGCCGCCCGAGGCGACGAGGCCGTGAAAGGGGTACGTCACTGGCAGCGGTACTTCTCCTGTCGCGCGCAGGTAGGCGGAGAAGAGGTGCCCCTCGAGGTGATTGACGCCCACGAGGGGGATCGCGCGCGCGAAGGCGAGCGCCTTTGCCGCCGAGAGCCCGACGAGCAGCGCGCCGATCAGTCCGGGCCCGGCGGTTGCCGCGACGAGGCCGATGTCCTCGAGCCGAACGCCCGCGCGAGCGAGTGCTTCCTCGAGGACCGCGGGAAGGTTCTCGAGGTGCGCCCGCGCGGCGACCTCGGGCACGACGCCGCCGTAGGGCGCCTGGGCGCGCATCTGCGACGAGACGACGTTCGACAGGACGCGGCCGTCGCCGTCGAGCACCGCGACCGACGTCTCGTCGCAGGAGGTCTCGATCCCGAGGACGATCGGAGAAGGTCCAGGGTCGAGAGTCGAGGGTCGAGAGGGAAGACTCATGGCAGAACCGGGAAGCCCTCGCGCCGCGCCGCGTCGCGCAGCCGGTCGTCGAGGCAGACGAAGGAGAGGTTTTCGGGTCGATCGTCACAGGCGACGAGCGCGGCGCCCAGCTGCAGGGCATCGCCAGCGCGCAGCGCGTGCGTGTTGAGCAGCCTCAGGGCTCTGCTTTTGACGTGGTCGATCGCCGAGATCTCGCGCCAGTATTCGGAAAGTCCTTTCCATTCGTTCCGAAAGGAAGACTCCCTCGCGGCGCCGAGACCTTCCCGCATCCGGCGGGCAAGGGCCGATGCGATCTCCACCGAGGCCAGGCACCAGACCGTCTGATCCGAATCCCCGTCGAGGATCCGGCGCAGCGCCGCGGTGGTTTCGTCCTCGATGAGAAGACCGACGAGCGCCGAGGAGTCCCAAAACCTCATCGGCCGGTGCGCCGCTCTTCGAGCAGGGCCTCGAGGATTGAGAACTTCGGTTCGATCTGGATCGGAGGTCCGAGAACGAACCGCCCGGTCTTCTTCGGCGGCGTCATGATGCCCCGCCGCTCGGCCTCGCGCACCCACTCGGGGACGCTCGGGGCGTAGGCCGGTATCGGCTCGATCCGCGCGATGGGCGTATCGCGGTCGTACACGATGATCGTCTCGCCCTTGCGCACCCGAGCGAGGTACTCGGAGAGGCCGTCCCGCAATTCCGAGATTCTGGCGTTCTTCATGGCGCCATTATAGCCAGAACGTCAGTTGGGGGATGCGGGTCTCACCGGTCTCCTGACTCCACTGCCTCCTTCAGACTCTCGGCGTAAGGCGGTCTGCACACGCCCCGGTCGGTCACGATCGCGGTGATGTAGCGGGCGGGCGTGACGTCGAAGGCGACATGGCGCGCGGAGACACCCTCGGGGGCGATCGAGCGGCCGGCAAAGGAGAGGACTTCCGCGGGCGAGCGCTCCTCGATGGGGATCCCGGTGCCGTCGGGACAGGCGAAGTCGATCGAAGTCATCGGCGCGGCCACGTAGAAGGGGATCCCGTTTTCCTTTGCGAGGACGGCGAGCGAGTACGTTCCGATCTTGTTGGCTGTGTCTCCATTGGCCGCGATGCGGTCGGCGCCCACGACGACGGCCTCGATGCTACCGCGCGAGAGAAAGTGGCCGGCCATGCTGTCCGTGATGAGCTCCACCGGGATCCCGTCGCGCGAAAGCTCCCAGGCGGTCAGGCGCGCGCCCTGGAGAAACGGCCGCGTTTCCGAGGCGATGACCCGGATCGGCTTGCCCGCTTCGACCGCGGCGCGGATGACGCCGAGGGCCGTGCCGTATCCCGCCGTCGCGAGAGCTCCGGCATTGCAGTGCGTGAGCACGGAGCGTTCGCCCGAGAGAAGCTCCGCGCCGAATTTCCCGATGCGGCGGCAGGCGGCGATGTCTTCCGCGGCGAGGGCGTCGGCTTCCGCGACGAGCTCCCGCTCGATCGCCTCGGGCGCCGCGGCGCCGAGCGCGGCAAAGCGGCCCGCCATCCGGTCGAGCGCGGAGAAGAGGTTGATGGCCGTCGGCCGCGTCGCGGAGAGCAGGCGCCGTGCCGTCTCGAAGCGCTCGGAGGGCGGCGTCGAGGCCCCGCTGCGCATTGCGAAGGCGGCACCGTAGGCCGCGGCCACGCCGATCGCCGGCGCCCCGCGCACGGCCATGTCGCGAATCGCGATCGCGATCTCGGGCGCCCGCTCGAGCTCGAGCCAGACCTCGTCGGAAGGCAGCAGGCGCTGGTCGAGCAGCCGCAGGATGCGCCCCTCGCGATAGAGGGGGCGCAAGAGCTCCGTGGCGCTCACGGGGCCAGTCGCAGGACGAGGCCGGCGCCGTGCCGGCGCGGATCCGCGACGGCCTCCGTCTTCGCGCCGGGCAGCGCCGCGACGGCATGCACGCGCCCGATCCTTCCCGAGACCGGGTCGCGCGCCGTGATCTTCGTCGTGTGGCCCATTCCCTCGAGCGCCGTGATCCACGCGGGGTCGAACCCTCCCGGTTCCACCTCGAGGACGTCGGGCAGATCCTGCTGGTGGAAGCGCGGCGCGGCAACGGCCGCGGCGAGCGGCTCGGCCCGCAGAACGAGCCCGAGGAGGACCTGGAAGTTCGTCGTGATGATCGTCGAGCCTCCGGGCGAGCCCCAGGCGAACACGCCGCGGCCGGGGATCACCGCGATCGTCGGGCACATCGAGGAGAGCATGCGCTTGCCGGGGGCGATCGCATTCGATTCGCCCTGGACGAGGCCGTACATGTTCTTCTCGCCGGGCCTCGCCGCGAAGTCGTCCATCTCGTTGTTCATGAGGAAGCCGAGGCCCGGGGCCACGCGGGCGTTGCCGAAGGAGTCGTTCAACGTCGTCGTCATCGAGACGACCATCCCTCTGCCGTCCACGACCGAGAAGTGCGTCGTCGTCGGTTTCTCGGGGAACACGCGGGCGAGCTCGGCGGAGGGCGTGGCGCGGTCCGGGTTGATCGAGGCCACGAGGCGCTTCGCGCGGACCGGATCGACGAAGAGCTTTTCGTCGACGCCGGGGAAGGCCGGGTCGCCCAGGAAATGGTTGCGGTCGCGGAAGGCGCGTTTCTCGATCTCGGCGAGCCAGTGCATCGCGGACGCGCCGTTGACGCGCAGACGGTCGGGGAGGAAGCCGACGCAGAGCGCCATCTCGGCGAGGACTGGGCCCGAGGAAGGCGCGGGCGTGGTGAAGACCTCGGCGCCCGAGAACGAGAACCGCAGGGCCGGCCGGACCTTCGCCTCGTAGCGGGCGAGGTCGCCCCGCGTGATGAGGCCGCCCATCCTCTTCTGGCCCTCTTCGATGTCGCGGGCGATCTCGCCGCGATAGAAGCCGTCCTCGCCGCGATCGCGGATCGCCGCAAGGGTCTTCGCCAGGTCCGGCTGGTGGAAGACGGCGCCCGGGACCGGGGCGGCCCCGTTCGGCAGGAAGATGCGCGCGGTGGCCGGGTCCTTCGCGAGCCGCGCGTGATCGGCGGCGATCGACTCGGCGATGTTCGCGGTCATCGGGAACCCGTCGCGCGCCAGCCTCACCGCGGGCTCGACGACGGTCTTCCACGGAAGGCGACCTGCGCGGCGGTGTGCGAGGGCGAGGCCCGCGACGGAACCCGGAACGCCGGAGGCGAGCGGCCCTTCCGTCGAGGACGGGGCAGGAGCCCCCGCCGCCGCTACGAAGAGGTCCCGCCGCGCCGCGCGGGGGGCCATCTCCCGAAAATCGACGCTCAGGACGCGGCCCTTCGCGTCGCGGGAGATCCAGAACCCGCCGCCGCCGATGTTGCCCGCCTCGGGCCAGGTCACGGCGAGCGCGAAGGCGACGGCAACGGCCGCATCCGCGGCGTTTCCGCCCTTGCCGAGGATCTCGATGCCGACCGCGGCCGCGATTGCCTCCTCGGCCGCGACGGCGCCGCCGGCGCCGAGCGAGACCTGCGGCAGCTCCGCGGCCGACAGCGTGGCCGACGCGAAAACCAGGAGCAGCGCAACCAGCCGGCGTTTCACTGCGCTATTCTACTGGGCCGATGAAATCTATAAGGGACCTGTCTCTCGAAGGGCGAAAAGTCTTTCTACGGGTCGATTTCAACGTGCCGCTCGATCGGGGCGGCCGTGTTGCCGACGATACCCGCATCGTCGAAACCCTGCCGACGCTGCGCCTCGCGCTCGAGAGAGGGGCGCGCGTGCTCTGCGCCTCCCATCTCGGCAAGCCGAAGGGCAAGAAGAAGAGCGAGCTTTCGCTGGCGCCGGTCGCCGTACGGTTGGCCGAGAAGCTCGGCAAGCCCGTGCGCTTCGTCGAGGACTGCATCGGTCCGGAGGCCGCGAAGGCGGCGGACGCGCTCGCTCCCGGCGAGGTGCTGCTGCTCGAGAACCTCCGCTTTCACGTCGGAGAGGAAGGCAACGACCCCGAGTTCGCGGGCGCGCTCGCGTCGCTCGCGGACGTCTACGTGGATGACGCCTTCGGCGCCGCACACCGCGCGCATGCCTCGGTCGTCGGCGTGCCGCAGCGCCTGAAGGAGAAGGGCGCCGGCCTGCTGCTCGAGAAAGAAGTGCGGGAGCTCTCGCGCCTGCTCGAGCCCGAACGTCCGTTCGCGGCGATCCTCGGAGGCGCGAAGATCTCGGGCAAGATCGACACGCTGCGCGTCCTGTCGCGCAGGGCGGACCTGCTGCTGGTCGGCGGCGCAATGGCGAACCATTTCGTGAGGGCTCTCGGCCTTTCGGTCGGGCGCTCGCTCGTCGAGGAGGACAAGGTCCCGCTCGCGCGCGAGATCCTCGACTTCTGCAAGGAGGCGGGAAAGGCGATCGCGCTGCCTTCGGATTTCGTCGTGGCCCAATCGCCCGACGACGGCGCGAATGCTAAGACCGTCGGGATCAACAAGATCCCGGACGGCCTGATGACGCTGGACGTCGGCCCCCACACGCTCGAGCAATTCGAGCGCCTGCTCGGGCCCGCGAAGACGATTTTCTGGAATGGGCCGATGGGTGTCTTCGAGAAGCCGCCATTCGACAAGGGGACGATGGCCGTCGCCCGGATCGTCGCCGCGTCCGGCGCCGTCACGGTGGTCGGCGGCGGCGAGAGCGTCCAGGCGGCGCACGCGGCCGGCGTCGCGGGAAAATTCACGCACGTCTCGACGGGTGGGGGAGCCTCGCTGGAGTTTCTGGCGGAAGGGAAACTTCCCGGGATCGAGGCGCTGGAGGCATGACCGGTCACTCACGACTCACGACTCGCGACTTTCCCATAAACCTCTTCGTCGCCAACTGGAAGATGAACAAGACGCGCGCCGAGGCGCGTGCGTTCGCTGCGCAGCTCCAAGAGCGCATCGGAAATGGCGTTGCCGGAGCCGATCTCGTCATCGCACCGCCATGGACCGCGCTCGACGCGGCGCGCGACGACCGGGGACGCTGGGCGCTCGCGTGCCAGAACGTCGCGGCAGAGGCCGAGGGCGCCTTCACCGGCGAGGTGTCGGCCGCAATGGCCGCGGACGCCGGTTGCCGCTACGCCATCGTTGGCCACTCGGAGCGGCGGCGGCTCTTCGCGGAAGACGGGCCGACCCTCGAGAAGAAGCTCGCTCGATGCCGCGAGGCAGGGCTCACACCCATCTACTGCATCGGCGAGACGGCACAGCAGCGGGATGCGGGTTTGACCGAGTCCACGCTCGTTGGCGAGATCGCGACGCTCGAGAAGGACCCCGCCGACGCCCCGCTGGTCGTGGCCTACGAGCCAATATGGGCGATCGGGTCCGGCCAGTCCGCGGCGCCTCAGGACTGCGCAGCGGCCTGCGCGCGCATCGGGCAATTGCTGTCCGCAAGGCGGCAGCTCCGCATCCTCTACGGCGGGTCCGTGACACCCGAAAACGCCGCAGCCCTGCTGGCCGCATCCGGCGCGAACGGTTTCCTGATCGGCGGGGCGAGCTTTTCGGCGGGCTCTTTCGAGGCCATCGCCCGCGCTTGACGCCCCCAGGCCAGGCGCGTACACTTCCGCCCCTTTTCGTGGAGGCTCCGTGTACATCGCCCTGGTAACCGTCTACGTCATCATCTGCTTCTTCCTGATCCTGGTGGTCCTCCTCCAGCAGGGCAGGGGAGCGGACATCGCCGGCGCGTTCGGCGGCGGGTCGAGCCAGACCGCCTTCGGCGCCCGGGGGGCCACGACGTTCCTGCACAGGCTCACGACCGGCGCATTCGTCGCGTTCGTGCTGATTTCGATGCTCCTCTCGATCCTCGAGGCGCGGCCGAAGGGCTCCGTGATCGGCAAGACGCTCCCGACAGCCGCATCGACCCAGAAGCCAGGTGCGCCGGTTTCTGCAGCTCCCGCTGCACCGGCACCCGCCGCGCCCGCAGACGCACAGCCAGCTCCCGGCAACGCCTCGCAGCCCTCCTCAGGCATTCCGGCAAAGCCTTAGAATCGGCCCCCGTGCCGTCGTGGTGGAATTGGTAGACACGTACGTTTGAGGGGCGTATGGGGTAACCCATGCCGGTTCGAGTCCGGCCGACGGCACCACTTTTGGTAAGCAGGAGTCAGTAAGCAGGAGGCAGGAATCGGCTCCTACCTGCCTCCCGTCTCCTGCAACCTGCCTCCCGACTCAAGGTACCGGGTCATACCCTCCACTGGCCCAGGGATGGCACCGCAACACCCTTCCGGCAGCGAGCGCGAATCCGCGCGGCGCTCCGTAGCGCGCGATGGCTTCGCGCCCGTAAGCGGAGCAGGTGGGCTCGAAGCGGCAGTGGACGAGCCCCGAGCGGGCGATCGCCGGCGAGACGGTGGCCCGGTAAACGTCGATCGCTCTCACGGCCACCCGCGCCCCCACCTGTTTGAACGCCGGTTTCAGGCAGTCGCCGACCGCGAGGCCGATCAGCGCGGCCAGGATCGGTCCGGCCAGCGAGGCGCTGCGCGGCGTTGCCCTCGGCGCGGCCCCGAGCGCCTCAGTCCTTCGCGGAGAATCGGCTGGCATAGGGGGAGACTCCGGGGATCATCAGCCTCTGGCCCTGGATCGCCTTGACGATGGCGAGGATCACGATCCCGACGTACATCAGCGAGACGATCAGCATGGCCACGGCGTAGAGGCAGGACATCGCGGGCAAGAGAATGCCGACGACCGTTACGGCGACGCCGGTCACGAATACGACCCCGAACAGCAGCAGGCCATTGCGGGCGTGCCACCGCGCCTCGCGATCCCGCGACGCCAGCAGGGGAATGAAGCCGAAAACGGCGAGATACGCGAGGACCAGCAGCCCGGCACGCGTCGGGGAGGGAGCCTCGGCGGTCATTGCGCCGAAGATATCAGTCAGTCTAGTTCGTTTTCAGCCGGATGGTCCCGTTGACCGTCTCGCAGTGGAGCGTCTCGGTGCCGCCGTTGTAGCTGCCGCGGGCCTCCTTGGGCCCGAGCTTGCCTTCCACCGCCAGATCGAAGTTGCCTTCGATGTGCCCGTTGACGGTCTCGAGGTCGTATCGGACGGAAGAGCTCTTGTCGAATGCGACGTCGATCGACCCGTTGACCGTTTCGACCCGCGTCTTCTTGAGCGGCCCCTTGTAGGCGAGGCGAACCGAGCCGTTGACCGTGTTCGCACTGCTCGGGCCCTGGAGTCCGGTGAGCTCGATCGAGCCGTTGACGGCGTCGCCCGAGAACGAGCCCGCAAAGCCCGCCGCGGTGATCTTGCCGTTGCAAGTCTCGAATCGGACGTCCGTCTTCGCCGGGATCTGGAGCACGTAGTTCACGTGCGCGCCGGAGCCCCCGAAGTCGAGGAACCCGAAGAGCCGGCGTCGCTTGGGGTTGACCGACTCAACCTTGATCTCCTCGCCGACCTTGGTGACGCGGATCTCCGTCAGGCGCAGCGTCTCCTGGGCGCGGCTGCCCTCGGCTTTTTTGACCGCGCGGAGCTTGAAGTAGGGCCGGTCCCAGGCGCTGGCCTCGATCTCGCCGTTGACGTTCTCGACGGAGATCTTCGTCACGCCCTCCATCGAGTACGCCTTCTCGAAAACCTCCTGCTCGCCGCTTGCGGCGTGCAGGGGTGCGGCCAGGGCGAGGAGGAGCAGAGCGGCAAGGGTCTTTCGCGTCTTGTGCATGTGCATCCGAATCTTAACAACGGAAAGCGGGATAAAAGGTTCAAGCCGGATGGGGCCGTCTCCGCGGGCGAGGCGCAACCCTCATGTTATCTGTATCATACGCAGGCCGCTGCGCCGGTCCGATCGGCGGGGAGACTCCCCGTCCCGGAGGATGGGCCAGGCGTCCCGAAGGTTCCAGAGGGGAATGAGCAGGGGCAGGTTGCGGCGGATCGAACCCCAGGGCCCCGGCAGAGCGCCGTCGGCGCGCCGGATCTCGATGCCGAGCCAGCGCCTCGCCCGCCCTCCCCGCGCATCGCGAAGCAGGAAGGCGAACGTGGCGGCCGTCCCCGCCGCGATCCAGACAGCCGGAATCAGGTTGCGGGCCGGGAAGAAGCGCCAGAGAATCCAGGTGAGAATCAGGCCGGCCAGATCCGCCGGCGCCGCGCAGACGAGCACATCGAGCAAGAGCGCGAGGAACCGGGCTCGGCGCATACTCCGGGAATTGTGGACTGAGACATGAAGATTGTGAATTGAAAATGCCCTCGGGCCTGCAATCCCTCGCCGACTGTCATCTTCACTTCGAAGGGTGCCTTCCCGCCGCCGAGATCGCGCGGCTGGCGGGCCGCGCCGGGCATCGGTTCGCGGACGCCGCGGCGTTCGAAGCGTCGCGACGGGCGGTGAGCGATGCGGCCGGCTTCCTCGAGCTCTTCGCGGACGTCTGCCGGCTCTTCCGCAACCCGGAGGACTACGTCGGCGCCGCGCTGGCCGTGGCCGGGGCGCTGGCCGACGACGGAGTGGATTACGCCGAGATCTACGTCTCGCCGGAAATCTTCACTCGGATCGGCCTCGACGCGCGCGCCTGCCTCGAAGCGGTGGACGTCGGATTCCGCAAAGCGCTCGAGACGCGCGGAATCCTGTGCCGGATCCTCCTCGATGCCGTGCGCCACTGGGGCCCGGAATCGGCCGACCGCGTCCTCGATGTCTACGAGAAGAACCCCCTTCCGACAATCGTGGGCTTCGGGATGGGGGGAGACGAGGCCTCGTTGCCGGCGGCGGCGTTCGGCGGAGTCTACCTGCGCGCCCGCGCGCTCGGCCTGCGCACCTCCGTGCACGCGGGGGAGTGGGTCGGCGCGCAATCGGTGCGCGACGTCCTCGACGCGTTGCGGCCCGACCGGCTGGACCATGGCATTGCCGCGGTCGAGGACCCGCTCCTGCTCGAGCGCCTGGCCGAGGAGGACACGATCCTCTGCGTGGCGCCGACGAGCAACCTGCGGACGGGCGCCGTCGCCTCCGCCCGAGACCATCCCCTGAAGCGGCTCATCGATGCCGGCGTCCGCGTTACGCTCTCGGCCGACGACCCCGTCCTTTTCGGAACGACGACGCGCGGCGAGTACCGGTTTGCGCGGGAAAAGCTCGGGCTCTCGGACGAAGACCTGCGCAAGCTCGCGGGCAACGCCTGGCACGCGGACTTCTGCACGAAGGAGCAACGCGAGGCGGGGCTGAAGTCGATTTCGGATTTCGGGCTTCGGGCTTCGGAATGAGGGCTTGGCCGCCCGGGGTAAGCCCCGCGCCGCGCGTCGCTGTCCCGAGTCACCCCGAGAGCGTCGCCTCGTAGATCGCCCGGTAGCGGGCGACGAGGGCCTCGGTCGGGAAGTCACGCTCGGCTCGCCGCCGGCACTCCGCCGAAAAGCGCTTCCAGAGATCGGCGTCGCGAAGGAGCCCGAGCGCGGCATCCGCCATGCCGTCCACGTCGCCCACGGGGCGCAGGAAGCCGTGCTTTCCGTCCTCGACCACCTCGGGCAGCCCGCCGGCCGCGGTCCCCACGACGGGCACGCCGCAGGCCATCGCCTCGAGCGCGACGAGCCCGAAGGACTCGGCGTCCGACGGGAGCAGCAGCAGGCGCGTCGCCGGCAGGATCGTCTCCACGGCGGCCACGTTGCCGAGAAAGCTCGTGCGGTCCTCGAAGCCGCCCTCGCCCGCGAGCCGC
>JANMPW010000466.1:0-1861 GCA_031370065.1 Acidobacteriota bacterium | reverse complement strand
CCTTCAGGAGGCGCGAAAAAATGTCATAGTCCCGCTCCCCGCGGTTGGTCTGTTCCACCACCATAGGGACGAGCTGATTCCGGGCTTCAAGCGGATAGCGCATAGACGATGTGTCCTCGGGCACGCCGGCCACGAACTGTGGCCGACTTCAGATTCGGATCATTGGGACCGCGACGCACGCGTCCGGGGCGGTAACACGGTGACTGTCAGGATGGATTAGGCCCGGGAGGGCGAGCTCACGGTCATTGTAACACGGCAGGTTCCCCTCCACCCCGTGTCCGCCGGTAGGTTCCGGGAACCTGATTAATCGACAAAAGTCGCCCGGCTCATGGCAAAATCCACGGCCTTTTCACGGCGGAGCCCGGAGCGCACGCGCGACAGGCCCCCCTCTTTTTCGAGCCCCGCGCGAACGGCCGCAGGTGCGCGCCCTGTCCGCTCGGCATACCGCGCGATTTCCTGCTCCACTTCTTCTTCAGTCGCGTCGAGCTTTTCGTGGCGGGCGAGCTCGTCCAGGACAAGCGCGCTCGCGACCGCCTCTTTCGCGACCTCTCGCTGGCTCTCGCGGAACGCGGTCCAGTCGATTCCCGCCTGCCGCGGGTCAATTTTCTGCTCGATCAGACGACGCGCAAAGTCTTCCAGGCGCCGATCGATCTCACGCTCAATCAGCGACGCGGGAATCTCGAACGGAAGGCGGGTGGCCAGCTGCTTCATGAGCTCTGCGCGCACGTCGCGCTCGGCCGCGTGTCTCGCCTCGTGCTCGAGATCCTCGCGCACGCGGGTGCGGAGCGCATCCAGCGTCTCGAACTCACCCAGGTCCTTCGCGAACTCATCGTCCAGCTCGGGCAGCACGCGCCGCTTGAGGCTTTTCACGGTTACGGTGTACGTGACATCGGTATCGGCGAGCTCGGTGATCGTGTAATCCGCAGGGTAGTGAAGCGTGAACGTCTTCTTCGCCCCGGGCTCGAGGGCGAGCAACTGCTCGTCGAAGCCGGGCGGATTGGCCTTCGCGCCGAGCTCCACGGACACGTCGGCGTGGGGTTCCTCGGCCTTGTCGGCCGGCGCACCCTCCGCCGCCGGCGCCGCGTGGCGCTCGAGGTCGACCACCGCAGTGTCGCCGTGATCGATGCCGCGCCCCTCCACGGGCTCGAATCGCGCGGCGCGTTCGCGCAGACGTTGCAGCGCCAGGTCCACCGCTTCGTTCTCGATCGTGCTCGTCGCCTTCCGCAGCGAGACCGTCGAGTAATCGCCTGGCTCGAACGCCGGCAATGTGTCGAAGGACGCGGTGAAGGTGAGCGGCTGTCCCTCCTCGATGTTCACGTCGCGGATGTCCGGCGTGTCGACCGGCTCCACGCCTTTCTCGCGCAGCGCATCGTCCATCGCCCGGGGCACGAGGTCGTGCACGACGTCGTGCAGAATCTGCTCCTTGAATCGCTGCTTGATCACCCGCGCGGGCGCCTTGCCCGGCCGGAACCCGGGGACGCGCGCCTTGCGCGAGTAGTCGAGGGCGATGCGATCAATTTCCGCGTTCACCACATCCGGTGCGATTTCGACGCGCACGTTCTTGCGCGTTTCGTTGACGTCGACGAACTCGGTTTTCATCTGAGGATTGTTCCTGCTTCGTGATGCGTGCTGTCGTCCGCCCTCGCCGCTCCGCGGCTTCGGCGTGACAGCCTTCGCCTTGCAGAGACCTGGCTGGCGAGCCAAGCCGAAGCTCGCCGCGCGGTCTCACGGCGAGCGAAGGCTGGTGCGAAAGGGGGGAGTTGAACCCCCATAGCCTTTCGGCTACCGGATCCTAAGTCCGGCGCGTCTGCCAGTTCCGCCACTTTCGCGAGCGACCGGTAGTGTCCAGCCTCAGCCGGAC
>JANMPW010000447.1:0-3210 GCA_031370065.1 Acidobacteriota bacterium | reverse complement strand
CATGAAGTTTCCGATCGTCTACGCCCTGTCCTTCCCGGAGCGGCTCCCGAACGACTTCGGCCGGCTGGACCTCGTGGCCCTGTCGCGCCTCGATTTCTTCGACGTGGACCCGCGCCGCTACCCGGCCCTCGGCCTCGCGCGGCAGGCGCTGGCCTCCGGGGGTGCCATGCCGGCCGTCCTGAACGCCGGCAACGAGATCGCGGTCGCCGCCTTCCTGGAGGGGAAGATTTCCTTCACCGACATCGTGAGCGTGGTCTCTGGAACCATGGAATCCACCGTCCGCCCGGCTGCCCCCGCGAGCCTCGAAGAGGCGCAGGACGTCGATCGCGCGGCGCGCGAGGCGGCGTCCAACCTCGTCCGCCGCTGGCCCGCGGCAGTCGCTGCCCGGTAAGTTCTTTCTCGAAGGAGTCTTTCTTGACGATCCTCAGCAACACGCTCGCCCTCATCGTCGTCCTGTCGGTCCTCGTCGTGGCCCACGAGTTCGGCCACTTCGCCGTCGCCAAGTGGTTCCGCTTCCCGGTCGAGGTCTTCTCGGTCGGATTCGGCAAGCGCCTCTTCGGTAAGAAATGGCGGGGGACCGACTACCGGGTGTCGGCGATTCCGCTCGGCGGCTACGTGCGGGTGATCGGGCTCGGGCCCGACGAGTCCACCGTGACCGAAGGCACGTCACAGGAGGCGCCTCCCGTCGGGAAGCGCTGGCAGCGTGCGCTCGTGCTGCTCGCGGGGCCGACCATGAACCTCGTGCTGGCGCTGCTGCTCCACACTGCCGTCTTCGTGATCGGCGTCCAGGTGCCGGGCTACGAGCTCGCGCCCGCCGTCATCGGCTATGTCGAGCCCGGCTCTGCCGCCGCCGCGGCGGGGATCCGTGCCGGTGACCGCTTCGTGACGATCAACGGGACGCACACGCCCCGCTGGCGCGACGCCCAGTACGTCCTCGCGATGAGCGCCAGGGAGAAGCTGGAGGTCGAGGTCGACCGCGCCGGTTCCGGCATTTTCGCGAGCTTGACGCCACGTCCGACGGGCAAGTACGACATCGGCGACGCTGGCGTCTACCCGGAAGTCGGCAAGGACCTGCGCGGGCGCATCGGCATGGTCGTTGCCGGAGGCCCGGCCGAGGCCGCGGGATTGAAGCTTGGCGACGTGATCCTGTCCGTGGCCGGACGGGACATCCGGGGCGGGCCGACCCAGATGCAGGACCGCTTCATCAAGGCCGTCCAGGAGAGCGCGCCGGGGCCATTTCCGATTCGTTACGAGAGGGGAGGCCGGCAGGGCACGGCGTCCGTCCAGCCGAGGAAGGAAGGCGACGCGTGGCGTGTCGGCGTTAAGGTCGGGCCGGATCTGCCCGAGGTGCTCGAGCGGTTCCCGGTGAAGCAGGCCTTCGTCGAGGGCTGGCGTCGCGTGGACACGGACTTCCGGATGACGATCTCGATCCTCGGGCGGCTCTTCCGCGGGCACGCCAGCATGAAATCCATGTCGGGCCCGCTCGACATCGCGAAATTCTCGGGCGAGGCCGCTCGCACTGGCGCCGTGCCGCTCGTGGCGTTGATGGCCGCGATCTCGCTCCAGCTCGGGATCTTCAACCTCCTGCCGATCCCCGTGCTCGACGGAGGGCACCTTTTCCTGCTCAGCCTCGAGAGCATCATGCGGCGCGACTTCTCGCTGAGGGTCAAGGAGCGGATCCTGCAGTTCGGGTTCGTGATGATCCTCGCGCTGTTCGCCGTCGTGCTCTACAACGACCTCGCCAAGAATCTGCCGACCGGGTGGTGGCCTTTCTGAGTGGTGCCGTGGGGGCGGCCCTTACCGCCGAGCTGGGCACGGCGTTCCCTACGGGTTGGGCCACCCGCGGGCGGCCCGACAAAGGCACGAAGGCCGGCTAGAATCTGAGGATCGAAACTCTCGAGCTCTGGCTGACGTACGCAGCCGCGGTGTCGCTCGCGCTCTGCCTCGCGCGGCGCTACGTCCAGTCGGTCTCGGCGCGCGCCGGACTGATCCTCGCGCTGCTTCCCCTCGTGTTCGCGGGCAAGGCCATGCTCCTCGGGCAACTGTACGGGCCGTCGGATCTCTATTTCACGGCCGACCCATGGAAGCCGATGGCCGCGGCGCAAGGCGTCGGTCTGCCGCAGAACCCGATTCTTTCGGACCTCGCCTTCGCGAACCTGCCGTGGCGGGCCGCCGTCCGAGAAAGCGTGGTGCACGGACGCCTGCCGCTCTGGAACCGGTTCGTGCTGGCGGGCAATCCGCTGCTCGGTACGGCGCAGGCGGGCGTTTTCCATCCGGCGACGTGGCTCGGGCTGTGGCTGCCGCTGCCGCTCTCCTGGACGTTCTCCTGCACGTTCACGCTCTTTCTCGCGCTCTTGTCGGGGTTCCTGTTCTTGCGCGACTTCGGGCTCGGCGCCCGCGCGGCGTTCGTCGGCGCGGCCGGCTGGGGCTTCTCGACCTACATGGTCTTCTGGAACGGCTGGAGCGTCGGGCCCTCGACGGCAACGTTTCCCCTGCTGCTGCTCGGACTGCGCCGCCTCGCACGCGAGCCCGGGCGCCGCGCGATGGGACTGACGGTCGCCGCGCTGTGGCTTTCGTTCTGCGGCGGACATCCCGAGTCCTTCTTTCACTCGGCCGTGGCGGGCGGTGCGTACTTTCTCTGGGAGCTCGCGGGCGCCGCGCGTCGGCAGCGTCCGCGAGCAATCGGCATGGCGCTCGCCGCGGGGGGCCTCGCCTTTCTCTTGTGCGGGCCGCAGCTCTTTCCGCTGCTCGAGGCGATCCCGCACTCGGCGGAGTACCGAGCGCGGAGCCAGTCCCTCGCCGCGGGAGCGGGCCGGCAATCGGTTCCCTTCGGCGCGGCGGCGGCCCGGCTTCTTCCGGACGTACTTCCCTTCGCGCACGGCATCTATGGGAAGAGCCCCGTCGACTCGGGGCGCAACGATGGTTCGGGCATGCCCCTCGGGTATGCGGGCGCGGTTCTCTTTCCGCTCGCGTGTCTTGCGTTCGCGAAGAGACCGATCGCGCGCGGGCGCTGGATGTTTCTCGCCTTCCTACTGGCGGGCCTCGCGTACGGCGCGAGCTTTCCCGGCGTCATGGATCTGACGGCGCGGCTGCCCGGATTCGCGCTCGCCCTCAACTACCGCCTGGTCTTTCTCGCCGGCCTGGGGATCGCGGGCCTGGCCGCGCTCGGAGCCCAGCAGCTGGAGGGCTCGGGCGGCGCGCGCGCGCTGG
>JANMPW010000418.1:0-27594 GCA_031370065.1 Acidobacteriota bacterium | reverse complement strand
GAGAAGGTCTTCCCTCCTGCCGGACAGCCTCGCCTCGCGAACGAGATAGGTCTTCGCTCGCCGCTCGAGCACGCGGTAGGAGGAGGCCGACTCCGAGCCACCGTGGCGCCGCACGATCGCGATACGGCGCGCCGGCGCGTCGGTCGAAACGTCCTCCTCGATTGCCGCGCCGGACCCGTCCGAGGACGGCGCGGAGAGCGACAGCCTGTACCCGCCCGCAGTCTCTTCGCCAACGGCGACGTCAGCCACGCCCGCGAGCAATCGTCGGTAGCCCTCCTGCGTCGCGATGGCCGCGAAGGCCTGCTCGGGCGCGGAATCGGTCTCGAGGTACGCGGTCAGCCGCGCGTTCTGGCCCGCATCGCAAGAAGCGTCGCCAACCTCCGCGAAGGCGCCCGAAAGAATCGCGGCGTCGATGCCGAAGAGCCCGGAAAGCGCGGCCTCGCGAGGGGCCGGGAGCGGCACAGAGAGGCGCGAGTGCATATCATCGACGCGAACCTCTCCGGCCGCGAAAGAGAGAACGCGGTTGCCCAGGTCGCGTCGCAGGCAAACCTCACCGAGAAAGCGCGAGTTCGGACGGAAGGTCTCGCGCCAGAGGGCGGCGAACCGTTCTTGCGCCACCGCTGCGACGTAGACCTCGATCTGGCGTGGTGTCTCCGGAACCCCTTCGAGAAAGACGATCCGGAAGCCCCGCTCCGTCAGGGCGATCTCGAGCTCCCCCTGGGCCGTCGCGGTCAGCCCCGGGCGCGCCGGCAGGATCGCCGGCAGCGGAAAGCCGACGGCCCCGATCGACTCCCCCGCCGCAGTCTCGACCATGCGGGCCGCGTGATCGTCCTCGCGCAGGACGCTGCCGAGGACCCGCCGCGACCGGAAGCCGATCGCTTCGAGCAGCGCCTCGAAGGCCGCGACCCGGGCAAAGCAGGTTCCACCCGTCCCGCTCGCCAGGTGCTCTTCCCAAAAGATCTCCGGGGTTCGCGGCTTTGAAGCCGGATCGAGGACCTGCGCATCGCGGACGATCTTCGACGCATTCTCGAAGGGCACCTTCGCATTGAACCGCGCAAAGAGGGCTTCGAGAAACCCCGAGCCCGGCTGCGCCCGCGAGAGATCGAGCGCGTCGAGGACGTCGTCGATCAGGTCTTCATTCAAGATCTTCCCGAGAGCCGCGCCACCATGTCCTTCAGGCGAAAGCGCGCGTCCTGGCTGAACCAGAAGTCGAGGAAAGGGTCGTGGTTGCGCGCCTGGTCGAATCGCGCGATCGCCGCCGCCCGGCAGCGAAGCTTGATGGCCGCGTACGCAACTCCGGAGAGGCCGGCGAGAAATCGCGCCCGCTCCACGGCGCGGTCGAGAAGCTCGCCGGCCGGAACTACCTGGTCCACGAGGCCGATCGCGAGCGCGCGGTCCACCGCGATGCTCTCGCCCGTCGCCGCGAGCCGCTCCATGTGGCGCGCGCCGACGACGTGACGCAACGGCTCCATGAGGCAGGCCGGCACCGAGACCCCGAGAATGACCTCCGAGAGTCCGAACTTGCCCTTGCCGTCGGCGGCGATGCGCTCGTCGGCCGCCATCGCCGCGATGAGGCCGCCCGCGATGGCGTGCCCGGGCAGCGCCGCGACGACCGGCGGACCGAACACGAAAATCTGGCGCACGAGATCGCAGTAGGCGGTAACGAACTGCTCCATCCCGTCGCGGTCTCGGCCGACGAGCAGCGGCAAGTCCCAGCCGGCCGAGAACATGCCCGGCAAGCTCGACGCGAGCACGACGCCCCGGGCCTTCGCCTGCCCTGCCAGCGCCCCGGAAAGCTCCGCCACGAGCTCCGGCGAGAAGGCGTTGGCCTTCGGGCGGTTCAAAGTGAGAACCGCGATCTCGTCGCGAGTCTCGATCGAAATAAAGCTCACGCGCTAATCCTGGCCTGTTGCGCCTGCCCGAAGACTAGCCGGTGCAGCCGGCGGTCGGCCGTCAGCTCCGGATGGAACGTCGCGGCAACGACGTTGCCCTGCCGAACGAGGACCGGGTCCCCGCCGTGCTGCGCGAGGACTTCAACGCCCGGCCCGACCCGCCGGATCCGCGGAGCGCGAATGAAAACCGCCGGTAGCGGCGCCCCGAGCGCCTCGCAGGCGACCTCGCCGATGAACGAGTCGACCTGCCGGCCGTAGGCGTTGCGCTCGACGGCCATGTCGATCAGCGCGAGGCCCTTCTGGGGCGGGTTCGAGACTTCCCGCGCGAGCACGATCGCGCCCGCGCAGGTTCCGAGGATCGGCCGGCCGGTTTCGGCGAACGCTCGGAACGCCTCTTCCCAGGGCTCCGCCTCAAAGAACTTCCAGAGCGTCGTGGACTCGCCGCCCGGGATGATCAGGCCGGCAGCTGCGGCGAGGTCCCGCGGCCGCTTCGCCTCGAAGCTCGACACCCCCACATCGGACAGCGCCCTTCGGTGGGCCTCGAAGTCCCCCTGAAGCGCCAGCACGGCAACATCGGGGGACGGCAGACGGGAGACGGTCGACGGTAGACGACCCATCGCCTCCCCTTCTCGTCTCCCGTTTTCTGTCTCCCGACTTCCGGGGCTCACCATCCGCGCGTCTGGAGCTGCGCCTCTTCCGGCAGGCTCGCCGCTTCGATGCCCTTCATGCCCGAGCCGAGCGACTCCTCGGCCGCGAGCAGTGCCTGGGCGTCGCGCCAGTGCGTCGTCGCCTTGACGATCGCGCGGGCGCGGTTCTCGGGATCGTCCGACTTGAAGATCCCCGAACCCACGAAGACCCCTTCGGCGCCGAGCTGCATGCAGAGTGCCGCGTCCGAGGGCGTCGCGATGCCGCCGGCGGCGAAGTTCGGCACCGGAAGCTTGCCCTTCTCGGCCACTTCGACGACAAGCGCGAAAGGCGCCTGGAGCCGCTTGGCGGCGGCCATGAGCTCGTCTTTCGAGAGCTGCGTGAGCATTTTGATCTCGCGGTGGACCTGGCGCAGGTGCTTGACGGCATGGACGATGTCACCCGTGCCCGCCTCCCCTTTGGTCCGGATCATCGCGGCGCCCTCGCCGATGCGGCGCAGCGCTTCACCGAGGTTGCGGCAGCCGCAGACGAACGGCACCGTGAAATCGTTCTTGTAGACGTGGTTTTCTTCGTCGGCCGGAGTCAGGACCTCCGACTCGTCAATGAAATCGACCTTCAGCGCCTCCAGCACCCGCGCCTCGGCGAGGTGGCCGATGCGACACTTGGCCATCACCGGAATCGAGACGGCCTCCTGGATCTCGCGGATCTTCGAGACCGGCGACATCCGCGCCACTCCCCCGTCGCGCCGGATGTCCGCCGGCACGCGCTCGAGCGCCATAACGGCGACCGCGCCCGCGGCCTCCGCGATCCTCGCCTGGTCGGCGTTGACCACGTCCATGATGACGCCGCCCTTCAACATCTCCGCGAGTCCAACTTTCAACCGGAACTTCTCGTCCATGTTTCCCTCTTCTCGACGACTCACAGCTCACGACTCACGACTCTCTTCTCACACCACCGGCGCCGCGAATGCCGCGCCGGAGCTCGACTGCACTTGCGACACCGCCTCGCCGACGAGCACGATTCCACGCTCGATGTCGCGCCGCTCGACGCGCGATACGGAAAGGCGCACGTTGGGCCGGTCCACCCCTGCCGGATCGAAGTCCTGGCCGGGCGCGACAGCGACTCCCAGCGCCGCGGCCGCCTCCGCCACGCGACGCCCGGAGATGCCCTCTTGCAGGTGCAGCCAGAAAAGCGGATTCGAGCCTTCTCCCCCCCACCAGGAGACCTGCGGCAGATGCCGGCGCAGCGCCTGACCGGCCTCGGTTGCGCGCAGCGCCACTTCCTCGGCACGGCTTGCCCTTGCCTTTCGGTCCGACCCGGCGCGCAGAAACGCCGCGACGGCGGCCTGGAGCGGCACGGGCGTCTGAAAGTCCGTGGCCTTCTTGACGCGCGCCAGCCGCTCGACGATCGGTCGCGCCGCGGCGATCCAGCCGATCCGGAATCCCGGCACGAGGTCCTTCGACAGGGTGCCGAGCCACACGACCCGCTCCGGGTCGCGCGCCGCGAGCGCGAGCCGGCCGGGCTCCGGCTCTTCGTAGCCATCCTCGATGACAAGCGCCCCGGCGGACAGGGCCGCATCGAGCAATGCCTCGCGGCGCTCCTGGCTCGTCGTCACGCCCGTCGGGTTCTGCCGCTCCGGCATGACGTAGACGAGCTTCGCGCGCCGCGAAAAAAGCGGCCGCGGATCGGGCCCCTGCGCGTCCATCGGCAAGGGGAGCACCGACACGCCGGCAAGCCTCGCCAGCGTGAGCGCTCCGGAGTACGTGGGCGACTCCGCGGCGACGACATCCTCGGGATCCGTGAACGCGCGAAAGAGCAGGTCGAGACCCTGCTGTGCGCCGCTGACGATCAGGATTTCGTCGGCCGCGCGCGCGATTCGATTCTCCGCGAGCCGGCGAGAGACCTCCGCGCGCAATTCCTCGAGGCCGAGCGGGGGAGCGTACTGCCAGAGATCCCGCCGGCGGCTCCATGCATAGGAGAGCGTGCGGGTGAACTCTTCGAGCGGAAAGAATCGCTCGTCGGGCGCCAGGCGCGAGAAATCCGCCACGAGCGGGGCAGTCACGACGATGCCCGTTTCCTCGCGAAGGCCCGCGACGCGGCGAGACACGAGATCTTCCAGGCGGAAGGGCGTCCCCGGGTCGGCCCTGGCGCGTACCACCGTCCCGCTGCCGACGTGGCCGTCGACGAGGCCGTTTTCTTGCAAACGGCGGTAGGCCGCCTGCACCGTCCCACGATTGATCCCGAGGGCGGCGGCGAGCTCGCGCGTGGTCGGAAGCCGAGTGTTCTCCGCCAGGACTCCACCCGCGATCCAGCGCTCGATCGCCTCGTAAACCTGGGCGGAAAGAGGCGCCCCGGCTGTTCTTGTGAGGCTTATCTGGCCCAGATCCAATTGGCCCGCCATCGATCCAATTGTATCGAGCTACGCAATAGAACGCCAGCCTCGGTCCTGGTAAATCGAAATGACTACAGTATATATACTATAAATACTTGTAAATAGTATAAGTTACTAGACTTCTACTGTAGAATTATTTCAGGCCCCGTGCTTGCGGAGCTCATCCTCGAGGGCCCGCGAGAACTGGAACTCCCGATCGGTCTCCGACAGGCTTTTTCGCTTCGCGAGCGCCGCCCGGGCCTTTTCCTCGAGGGCATCGAGCTCTGTATAGCTGTCGGTGAGCTCCCGCACGACGGCGCGCCGCGCGGTCTCGTCGTCGGCCTTCTGCTCGAGGTTTCGATTCTCCTTGAGGCTTTTCAGGATCACCCGCGAGAGATACAGGATCCGGTCGGCCGAGACTTTCACGATGGCCTCCCCGCGCGCAGATCCTCCGAAAACGGATGGCGAAAGAGCTGCTCGAGGACAGCCGCGGGAAGCGCGACGACGTCGGCACCCATGAGCGCGGAGTCGAGAACGTGGATCGGATTGCGCGCCTCCGAGACGATGATCTGCGACTGGAACCCATAGTTGTCGTAGACGCGGATGATCTGTTCGACGAGGTCCATCCCGATCGTGCCCGCATCATCGAGCGGGCCGACTGCCGCCGCAACGTAGCTGACGTTGGCCTTGGCCGCGATGAGCGCCTGCGCGGCCGAGTAGCAGCCGGCAGCGCAGGTTGCGATCTGGTCCTGGGCGAAAAGGCGCGCCACGCGCATGCCTTCGGGCCGCAGGGGGAGCCGGATGATGATGTCCTTGCCGAGCTTGGCGAGCTCCCGGCCTTCCTTGTACATGCCCTTGGGCTCGTCCGAGCCGGTTTCGACGAGCACGGGCCCGTCGGTCAGCGAGGCCAGCTCCCGGACCGCCTTGCGGTAATCCACGCCCGCCGCCTCGGCGCCGGCAAAGGAGAGCCAGGCCCCATCGAGAAGCCCGAGGTCCTTGATCCGCCGCGCCTCTTCGACGCTGGCGCTGTCGAGAAAAAATCGCATGGGGGCGGATTCTATATCCGGCTCGCCCGCTGGCTACTCCTCGTCGTCTTCGTCGTCTTCCCCGTCCTCGCCAAGAAACGGCGTGCCGGGCTTCTTGCCCCTGGCCTCGCCCTGCTCGACCGGCTCCGGGACGGGCAGCGAGGCCTGGGCCTCTTCCTCGGTGTCGTCCGGTTCGGCGAGCTTGGCGAGTCCGACGACGCGGTCGCCCTCCTCGAGCTGGATGACCCGCACGCCCTGGGCGGCGCGCCCGGTCTCGCGGATGTCTTTGACCTTGATCCGGATCAGCTGGCCGCGCTCGGTGATGAGCAACAGCTGGTCCGCGTCGGTCACGGACTTGATCCCGACGACGGCGCCATTTTTCTCGGTCACCCTGACGTTGATCACGCCGGAGCCGCCGCGACCCTGGTAGCGGTACTCGGTGACCTCCGAGCGCTTGCCGTAGCCCTTCTCCGTGACCGAAAGCAGATGCGCCTTTTCGTCCACGACGTCCATCTCGACGACGACGTCGTTTTCTTTCCGCAGCGAGACGCCGATGACGCCGGTGGTGTCGCGGCCCATCGGGCGGACATCCTTCTCGGAGAACCGGATACCCATTCCCTGGCGGGTGCCGATGAAGATCTGATCCTCGCCGCCGGTGATGCGCACCGAGAGCAGCTCGTCGCCGTCCTCGATGTTGATCGCGATGATGCCGCCCGAGCGCACGTTCGCGTAGGCCGAAAGCGCGGTCTTCTTGACGAGCCCGTTGCGCGTGGCGAAGACGAGGTAGCGGTCCTCGGGGAAGTCCTTCGTGGCGGCCATCGCCACCATGCGCTCGTTGAGCCCAAGGTTCAACAGGTTCACGATCGCCTTGCCGCGCGTCGCGGGCCCGAGCTGCGGCAGGTCGTAGACTTTGATCCAGTGCATCCGGCCCGTCGACGTGAAGGCCAGGATGAACGCGTGCGTCGAGGCGACGAACAGGTGCTCGACCAGATCCTCTTCCTTCGTCGTCGCGCCGATGCGGCCCTTGCCGCCGCGGCGCTGCGCGCGGTAGAGCGACAGGGGAGAGCGCTTGATGTAGCCGCCGCGGGACACGGTGATGACCATGTCCTCCTCGACGATCAGATCCTCGATGTCGATGTCGGAGGCCTCCGCCACGATCTGCGTGCGCCGCTCGTCGCCGTACTGCTTGCGGATCTGCTGGAGCTCGTTGACGATGATCTCGAGGACCAGCGTCTCAGAGCCGAGGATCTCGCGCAGCTTCGCGATGAGCGCCAGGACCTCCTTGAACTCGGCCACGATTTTGTCGCGCTCGAGCCCGGTCAGCCGCTGCAGGCGCATGTCGAGGATCGCCTGGGCCTGGATGTCGTCGAGCCGGAGCACTTCCGTGCCTTTGGCCTTGGTCCCCGCCTCCTCGAGTGGCATCCCGATGAACTTCTCGAGCCCGGCGCGGGTCATCGAGACCTCGGCCATCAGGCGTTCCTTGGCCTCCTTCGGGTCCTTCGAGGCGCGGATGATCTTGATGACCTGGTCGAGGTTGGCCAGCGCGAGAGCGAGCCCGCGCAAGAGGTGTGCCCGCTCCTCGGCCTTCTTCAGGTCGAACTGGGTGCGCCGGATGACGACCGTCTTGCGGTGGTCGACGAAGTGGCGCAGCAGGTCGTGGAGGGGAAGCACGCGCGGCTGGTTCTCGACGATCGCGAGGAAGATGATCCCGAAGGTCGACTGCATCGGGGTCAGCGCGTAGAGCTTGTTCAGGATGACCTGCGCGTTCTCGGCGCGCTTTAAATCCACGACGATCCGCATGCCCTCGCGGTTGGACTCGTCGCGCAGGTCGGCGACCCCCTCGATCTTCTTCTCGTTGACGAGCTCGGCGATGCGCTCGATCAGCTTCGCCTTGTTGACCTGGTAGGGGATCTCCGTAACGACGATCGCTTCCTTGTCGCCGCGGGCGGCCTTCTCGATGACGGCCCGGGCGCGCACCTGCACGGTGCCGCGGCCGGTCCTGTAGGCGTCCTTAATGCCCTGGGCGCCGTGGATGAACCCGGCGGTCGGAAAATCCGGCCCGGGCAGCTTCCTCATGAGCTGGGCGAGCGTGGCGTCGGGATGCTTGATGATCTCGATCGTCGCGTCGATCACCTCGGAGAGGTTGTGCGGGGGGATGTTGGTCGCCATGCCGACGGCGATTCCCGACGAGCCGTTGACGAGCAGATTCGGGAACTTCGCCGGAAGCACCGTCGGCTCGACGAGCGATCCGTCGTAGGTCGGAATCCAGTCGACGGTCTCCTTGTCGATGTCCTCGCCCAGCATCTCGCCGGCCAGGCGCGTCAGTCGCACCTCGGTGTAGCGCATCGCAGCGGCGTTGTCGCCGTCGATCGAGCCGAAGTTGCCCTGGCCGTCCACGAGCGGGTAGCGCAGGGAGAACTCCTGCGCCATGCGCACGACCGAGTCGTAGACCGCGCTCTCGCCGTGCGGGTGATACTTGCCGAGGACGTCTCCGACGATGCGCGCGGACTTGCGGTACGGCTTGTTGTGCACATTGCCCTGCTCCCACATGCCGTAGAGGCAGCGGCGGTGGACAGGCTTCAACCCGTCGCGCACGTCCGGCAGCGCCCGCCCGATGATGACGGACATGGCGTAATCGAGGTACGAGCGGCGGACCTCGTCTTCGATGGTGACGGGGATTTTTGCGTCGGGGGTCAGGAGGTTGGTGGTCATTCTTGCCGGGCTTCCCTCGTGCGGGCCGTAGGGGCGGCCCTTGGGCCGCCCGCGGGCGGGGCAAGCCCCGCCCCTACGGCGCTAAATATCGAGATTCCTCACGTTGAGCGCGTTCTGCTCGATGAACTCGCGGCGCGGCTCGACGGCGTCGCCCATGAGGATCGAAAAGACCAGGTTGGCTTCGACTGCGTCCTCGACAACCACCTGGAGCAACCGCCGCGTCTCGGGGTTCATGGTCGTGTCCCAGAGCTGCTCCGGGTTCATTTCGCCGAGGCCCTTGTACCGGTTGATGACGAGGCCCTTCTTGGCCGAGTCGTAGATCGCATCCACGACCGCCGGAAGCGTCTCGTGCTTCTCTGTCTCGTCGCTGCGGGTCACGACGTACGGGCCGTCGAGGAAGGCCCCGATCGCCCTGGCCGTCTCGCGGATGCGCTTGAACTCGAAGCCCGCGACGAAGTCGGCGTCGATCCGCGCCGTGCGCTCAACGCCGTTGACCCGGCGCAGAATCTCGAGCGCCCAGCCCGAGTGCTCCTCGTCGGCAACGACCTCGGCCTTCTCCACGCCGAAGGCGCGGACCGCCTTCGCGATCTCCTCGACCTTCTTCTTGTCGTCGAAGTCCGCCCTGGAGCTCATGCCGCGGTCGATCAACGCGCGCAGGAGGCCCTCTGGCAGGCCGCGCAGGCCGAGCCGGCCGACGTGCGTGCGGTACTCCTCCATCTTCTCGAGGAGCGCGGCGAGCCTCGCGCCCGAGACCGAGGCGCCCGACAACTCCGAGGAGAGCGACCGGTCTTCGCCGAGGCGCGAGAGGAGGAACTTCGACATCTCCTTCTCGTCCTTCAGGTACGTGTCCTTCTTTCCTTCGGCCACCTTGTAGAGCGGCGGCTGTGCGATGTAGAGAAAGCCCTTCTCGATGATCGCCGCCATGTGCCGGAAGAAGAACGTCAGCAGCAGCGTCCGGATGTGCGAACCGTCCACATCGGCGTCGGTCATGATCACGATCTTGTGGTACCGGATCTTCTCGGCGTCGAAGTCCGTGCTGATGCCGGCGCCGAGCGCCGTGATGAGCGTGCGGATCTCGGCCGAGGCGAGCATCTTGTCGAGCCGCGCCTTTTCGACGTTCAGGATCTTGCCGCGCAGCGGCAGGATCGCCTGGGAACGGCGGTCGCGACCCATCTTGGCCGAGCCGCCGGCCGAGTCGCCCTCCACGATGAAGAGCTCCGAGAAGGCCGGGTCCTTCTCCTGGCAGTCGGCGAGCTTGCCGGGGAGGGAGCCGCTGTCGAGCGCGCCTTTGCGGCGCACGAGCTCCCTCGCCTTCCTCGCCGCCTCGCGCGCCCGGGCCGATTCGACGATCTTCTCGACGATCTTGCGCCCGACTCGCGGGTTTTCCTCGAGGTACGAGCCGAGCTTCTCGTAGACGACCTGTTGCACCCAGGTCTTGACCTCGGAGGAGACGAGCTTGTCCTTGGTCTGGGAGGAGAACTTCGGGTCCCGGACCTTGACCGAGATGACGGCCGTCAGGCCCTCGCGGCAGTCGTCGCCGGAGAGGCTCGTTTCCTTGAGCGCCTTCGTAGCGCCGTTCTGCTCGGCGTACTTCTGGACCGCGCGCGTCAGCGCCATCTTGAAGCCTTCCACGTGCGCGCCGCCGTCGCGGTTGTTGATCGTGTTCGTGAAGGCAAAGAGCGTCTCCGCATAGCCCTCGTTCCACTGCAGCGCCACCTCGACGCGCTCCTTGTCGGCGTCGCGCTTGAGATCGCCCGTGCCGTTTCGGATATCCTGGAAGAAGACGACCTTGTCGTGAATCGGCTGCTTGGCCTTGTTCAGGTGCTCGACGAAGGACTTGATCCCGCCCTCGTAGGCGAAGTCGTGCTTCTTGTCGGTTCGTTCGTCGTGAATCGAGATTTTGACGCCCGGGTTCAGGAACGAGAGCTCGCGCAGCCGCTGCGAGAGGCTGTCGAAGTGGAACTCGGTGACCGAGAAGATCTCCGGATCGGGCCAGAAGGTGACCTTGGTGCCGGTCTTCTTCGATGTGCCCACTGCCTTGATCGGCGCGACCGGGCGGCCTCTCTCGTAGGCCTGCTGCCAAACCTTGCCTTCGCGCAGAACCTCGACCTCGAGCCTTCTCGACAGCGCGTTGACAACCGAGACGCCCACCCCGTGCAGGCCGCCCGAGACCTTGTAGGAGTTGTTGTCGAACTTTCCGCCCGAGTGCAGGTCGGTCATGATGATCTCGAGCGTCTCGCGCTTGTGCTCCCTGTGCATCCCAACCGGGATGCCGCGCCCGTTGTCCTCGACGGTCACGGAGTTGTCCGCATGGATCGTGACGCCGCAGAAATCAGCGTGTCCAACCTGAGCCTCGTCGATCGCGTTGTCAACGAGCTCGAAGACCATGTGGTGGAGGCCCGAGAGGTCGTCCGTGTCCCCGATGTACATACCGGGCCGCTTGCGAACGGCCTCGAGGCCCTTCAGGAGCTTGATCGAATCGGTTGTGTAGGCCGTGCTCATCGAGCTCCCTGTCCGCCGCCGACGGCGCGCAGGGCCCGCGGCGCCGCGACGGCCCCGCCCCGCACTTCCAGTACGGTCGCGGCCCGGCGCGACCACCGCGCTGCCGGCGCGGCCGTCGTCAGGAGCACGGCCGCTTCCCGCGGCAGCGTCTCGAAAAACTCTTCGACCGAGGCTTCCGAGAGGCCCGCGTCGAAGTCGTCGGCGCCGAAAAGGGGCGGCTCTCCCGCGGCCCTGGCGACCGACTTCCATTCCGCGAGCTTGAAGAGCGCCACCGTGCGCGCGATCTCGCCGGAGGAGGCCTCGGTCGCGAGCGCGCGGCCGCGGCGTTTCCAGACGAGGTCGTCGCGGTGCGGGCCAGCGAGCGTGCAGCCGCGCCGCCGCTCGAGTGAAGCGAGCCGCTCGCAAGCCTTGCGCATTTCCTCTGCCGAGTCGCCGCCTCCCGTGTAGACGACCTCGATGTCCGCGAAATCGCCGCCGGCGCCGCGCGCTAGGTCCCGGAAGTCGCGTTCCCAGGACGCAAGCGCCGCGATCCGGTGGCGCCGCACGGCGGATCCCGCCACCACGAGCTCTTCGGTCCAGGCCTCGAGCTCGCCGGCGCTGCCCGCCGCGCCGGATTTCAACCTCGCGAGCAGCGCGTTGCGCTCTCGGAGGGCCGCAGCGTAGCGAACCAGGTCGTCGCCCGCAGCCGGTTTCAAGCCCAGGACGAGCCGGTCGAGAAACCGGCGCCGTGCGGAGGGGGAGCCCGTGACGAGCTCCTGGTGCTCGGGAGCGAGAAAGACCGCCGGCGCGAGCTCCGAGATTTCCCGGAAGCCCGCGGGCTTTCCGGCCCGCGAAAAGGCGCGGCCTTCCTCGCGCGACCAGGTCACGGCGATCCGCTCCGAGCCGCGGCGGCCCTCGATCATGCCTTCGATCGCGAAGCGCTCGCCGCCGCGGGCCATGTCACCGGAGATCGCGCCGCGGAAAGAGCGCTGCCCGCACAGCAGCGAGACGGCCTCGAGCAGGTTCGTCTTGCCCTGCGCGTTCTCTCCCGTGATGAGCGTGATTCCGGCACCGAAGGAAACGGGGTCGGGGGAGAGGTTGCGGAAGCTGTGGCTCGAAAATTCAAAAAGCTGCAAGCGTTCCCTTTGCAGGCTCAGAGACGCATCGGCATGACGACGTACATGTAACGCGACGCGCCCTCGATGCCGCCCTCGGGCTGACACAGGCACTGCGTGTTCTCGTCCTTGAGCTCGAGGCGAACTTTCTCCGACTCGGCCTCATCGAAGAAATCGAGAAGGTATTGGGCGTTCAGGCCGATGGACACAGGCTCCCCTTCGAAGGCGACGTCGAGCGTCTCGGTGCCATCGCCGAGCTCCTGACTCGCCGAAGCGACCGTCAGTAATCCCTTCTCGAAGGAAAGCTTGACGCCGCGGGAACGCTCGGACGAAAACAGGGCAACACGGCGAATCGCAGCCTGGCAGGCGGCCGCTGGCACCGTCGCCACACGGTCGTTGGATTTCGAGAGAATCTTCTCGTAATCGGGAAAGTTCACATCCAGGAGACGCGCGATCAGCTGCCGGCTGCCGACCGTGAAGAGTAGGTGGTTTTCGGAGTGGCGGATCTCGATCCGGGCGTCGGCGCCGCCATCCATCTTCAGGATCTCCGCCAGAGCCTTTTTCGGGATCAGGACGTTCGGCAGCGTTGCCTTCGCGTCTTCTTTGGGAAAATCGATGAGCGCCAACCGATGACCGTCGGTGGCGACTAACTCGAACTCTTTACCCTTATCTTTCAGAAGAGCACCCATCAGCTGAAAGCGCGTCTCTTCCGCAGAAACAGCGTATAAAACCTTACGGGTCAACCGTTTCCATAAATCGAGTGGGAACGAGACCCCCTTCTTGGCCTCGACCTTCGGCACCGTCGGAAAGTCCTCTGCGGGCTGGGCCACGAGCCGGAAACTCGACCTCTGACAGGTCACTCCCAGGTAGTGGTTTTCCATGAGCTTCAAGGCCACTTCCGCCTCGGGGAGGTTGCGGATGAGGTCGAAGAGCTTACGTGCGGGAACCGTGACGCTGCCGGGCTTCACGACCTTCGCCTCCGCCTGGGAGAGTAGTGTCAGATCGAGGTCGGTCGAAGTGAACGCGAGATATCCATCGGCGGCGCGAAGCAGGATATTCGAAAGGATAGGAATCGTATTTTTCCTCTCGACGACACCCTGCATGAGTGTGAGCTCATTCAGGAAATCGCCCCGCTTGACCGTCAATTCCATGGGAATTAAGCCCCTCTAAACAGAAGAAAAAGTCTATCACACTTAGCCGTATTTGTAGGGACGATCAAGAATCGCACGCAGTAAAAAAACCCAATAAAAATGGGATCAAAATCAACATCACTCCTGTGGATCCCAGCGACGCTTCTCCACAGGAGAGCCCACCCGAGCGTCGCGTCGCAGGGGTGCGGAAAACGCGGCGGTGGAAAAAGTCGGCGCCCGGCACTCGCGTCAGCGGTAGGGCTGAATAAAACCGTCCACAACCCTGCGGAAATCCGCGTCGTCCTCGATCATGCGCCCGATTTTCTCGACCGAGTGCATGACGGTCGAGTGGTGCTTGTCGTTGAAAAGGCGCCCGATCTCCGGGTAGGAGAGCTCGGTAAGCTTGCGGCAGAGGTACATGGCCACCTGCCGGGGAAACGCCACAGGCTTCGCGTTTGACTTCGCCTTCATGTCGGAAACACGTAGCCCGTAGTGGGAAGCGACGGCCTTCAGGATCTCGGAGGGCACGGCCCGCTGCTCTTCGTTGCCCACGATGTCGCGCAGGGTCTCCTTCGCGAGCTCGACCGTCAGGGGCTTCCCCGTGAGCGATGAGAACGCCAGGACGCGGTTCAGGCGCCCCTCGAGCTCCCGGACGTTGGATTTGACGGTCCCGGCGATGAACATCGCGACGTCGTTGGGGACATCGGCCTTTTCCGAAGCCGCCTTCTTGCGGATGATCGCGATCTTCATCTCGAGGTCCGGGGGCTGGATGTCGGCGATGAGCCCCCACTCGAAGCGCGAGCGCAAACGCTCCTCGAGCGTCGGGATTTCTTTCGGCAGCGTGTCGGAAGTCACGACGATCTGCTTCTGCGCGTCATGGAGCGCGTTGAACGTGTGGAAGAACTCTTCCTGGGTCGACTCCTTGCCCGCGATGAACTGCACGTCGTCCATCAGGAGCACGTCGAGCTCCCGGTAGCGGCGCTTGAACTCGTGCATCCGCTCGAAGCGCAGTGCGTTGATGAGGTCGTTCAAGAAACGCTCGGCCGACAGGTACAGGACGCGCGCATCCGGGTTGAGGCGCTGGACTTCCTGGGCGATCGCGTGCATGAGGTGGGTCTTGCCGAGCCCGACGCCGCCGTAGAGAAAGAGCGGGTTGTACGAGCGCGACGGCGATTCGGCCACCGCTCGCGCGGCGGCATGGGCGAACTGGTTGGAAGACCCGACGACGAAGCTCTCGAAGGAGAAGCGCGGATTGGCCACGATCGATCGGCCTGCGCCGGCTGTGGGCACGGCGGCCGCGACGGGCGCCGAGTCGGTGGCGCCGGATTCGAACCGGATCTCGAGCTGCGGAAAACCGGCGGCCGCGGCCTCGCGGGCGAGCAGTGCTCCGTGGCGCGACTCGATCCAGTCCGCGAAAACCCGAGACGGGACCGATATCGTCAGGATTCCAGCGCCGGCAGAGGGATCGAAGGCAACCTGTCGGGTCGGCCCGAACCAGGTGTTGAGCTCCTTCGGATCGAGCTTTTCCTCGATCTGCTTGAGGATGGCAGGCCAGATCTCGGTCATTGAACAAGGCCGGATTTCCACAAGATTTCCACAGCTGTGGAAGTTCCTGTTTCGCTCCGGGGGCGGGGAGTATATGCGAGTTCTCAAGTCATGAGTAGCGCAGTATTGAACCGTCTCAAGACTCGAGACTCGGACTCACGACAATCCCGCCCGAGCCTTCCCCTTGACTTCTGTCCCACCCACCCCTAGGATTCCCCCTCTTTTATGAAGCGTACTTATCAGCCCAACAACCGGCGTCGCCGGCGCACACACGGATTCCTCGTCCGGATGCGGACGCGCTCTGGCCGCGCCATCATCTCGGCCCGCCGCCGCAAGGGGCGCAAAAGCCTCACGGTGTGAATTCGGGCCCGGCCGTCCCCGAGACCTTCTCCCGGGACGACCGCCTCCGCAAACGCAGGGAATTCGAAGAGTGCTACGCCTCCGGGGTGCGCGTTTCCGGAAAACATATTCAGGTCTTCCTCCTCGCCGACCTCGCCGTCCCTGCGCGTACGCGGCTGGGGATCTCGGTTCCGCGCCGTGTGGGAGTCGCCGTCTTACGCAACCGCGTGCGGCGGCGGATCCGGGAGATCTTCCGGCGCTCGCGCAGCCTCTTCGGCGGGGCAACGGTGCGGGTCGTCGTCAACGCCCGGCCGTCTGCGGCGGCGGCTTCTTTTCAGGAGCTCTCCGAGGACTACGCGGCGGGAGTCACGCGGGCGCTTTCGCGGCTGCCGCGGCGATGAACGCGGGCGCACGTTGCGCCGTCGCGATCCTCAATTTCTACAAGCGGTTTATCTCGCCGCTCTTGCCGAGAGCCTGCCGGTTCGAGCCAACCTGCTCGGTCTACGCCCGGGAGGCGATTGTCCGTCACGGCCTCGGCCGGGGCGCCGCGCTCGCGGCCCGGCGTCTTCTGCGCTGCAATCCGTTCCATCGGGGCGGCCTGGACGCCGTTCCTTGAAAGAGAGACAAGCCTAAGATGGAAAGACGCCTTCTCGTTGCCGCCGGTCTCTCCCTGGCCGTTCTGCTGACTTGGGAATGGATCGGACCCAAGTCGCCCAAGCGGGCCGCCCCGCCCGTTGCGACACCCGCGGCCGCCGCGGCCGCGACTCCGAGGGCGACCGCCCCGACAGAGGCCGCACCGGGCAGGGCGACTGCGGCCGCTGCCGCAACCGCTCTACCGCCCGCGGCCAGCGCCGACGCCGAGACGCTGACGACGGTTTCCAACGGGGTCTTCAAGGCCACCTTTTCCAACCGGGGAGCGGTCCTATCGTCCTTCGTCCTGACTGGGCACTTCGACGAACAGAAGCAGCCGCTCGAGCTGCTGCGGACCCTGCCCCCGGAGCTCCCGAAGCCGCTCGGCCTCGATTTCGGGGCCGATGCCGCGACGACGAAAAAGGTCGCGGACGCGCTTTTCGTCGTCGAGCGCGAATCCGACCGCGTGGTGCGCTGGCGTTACGCTGACTCGCGCGTCGCGGTCGTCAAGGAGATTCGCATCGGCGAGGGCTACCTCTTCGACGTCAAGATCAGCGTTACCGGCCCGGCCTACAGCGTGCTGGTGGGCCCGGGGCTGCGCAACCCCACCGAGGCCGAGCGTGGCTCGCGCTACGTCATGGCCGCCACCGCCGTCGCCGCGACGGCGGAGGGATTGAAGACCGTCTCGGCCGAGAAGGCCTCCGACAAAAACGTCTGGACGATCCCGGCGCGGGGTTTTACGGGGATCGAGGACAACTACTTCCTGGAGGCCCTGGTGCCGCGGGTGCAGAGCACCGCGCGCCTCTTTTCCTTCTCGCTGCCGCGGCCCGAGGGCAAGCCCACGGCCGAGATCGCCGCGGGCGTTGCGGGCCAGGGCGCGTTCGAGGGGTCCGCGTACTTCGGGCCGAAAGACGTGACGATTCTCGAGAGCTACGGGCTGGGGCTCGAGCGCACGGTCGATTTCGGCTGGTACGGCATCCTCGCCCGCCCGCTGCTCTGGCTGCTGAAAAAGACCTACGGCTACGTCGGCAACTGGGGCCTCGCGATCCTCGCCGTGACGTTTCTCATCCGGCTTCTGCTCTTTCCGCTCACGGCCAAGAGCTACGTCTCGATGAAGAAGATGCAGAAGCTCGCGCCAAAGATGAACGCGATTCGCGACAAGTACAAGAAGGCGAAGTCCGACGCCGCGCAGCGGCAGAAGATGAACACGGAGCTGATGGCGCTCTACCAGGCGGAGGGGTACAACCCGATGAGCGGGTGCCTGCCGATCGTGCTGCAGCTGCCGGTCCTCGTGGCCTTCTACAACGTGCTCTCGCGATCGATCGAGCTGCGCCACGCGCCCTTTTTCCTCTGGATCAAGGACCTCTCGGCGATCGACTCGACCTACATCCTCGTCATCCTGATGATCGTGTCCATGTACGTCCAGCAGGCAATGACGCCCTCGACGATGGATCCGGCTCAGAAGAAAGTCTTCGTGTTTATGCCGGTCCTGTGGGGCTTCTTCCTGAAGGACATGCCCTCGGGACTTGTGCTGTACTGGCTGTTCTCGAATCTGCTGACGATCGTGCAACAGCTCGTGATGAACCGGATTGTGAAGGAGGACGACCCAGCGCCGCCGGGAAAGGGCGCCAAAGCGCTCAAGCAGGCACGCGCCTGAGGTCGAAGGGATAAACGATGAGATACGAAGCCAAGACCGAGCAGGACGCCGTCGAAGGCGCCGCAAAGGCGCTGGGCAAGCCGGCGGCACAGCTTAAGTACACCGTCATTCGCGACGAAAAGGCCTTCTGGGGCGGCCGCGTCGTCGAGATCGAGGTGGAAGACGGAGCGGTCGACAGTCAACCGTCGACAGTCGACAGAGAATCGGAGACTGCGGCACCCGCGGCAGTCCCCGCGAGCGCGCCGGCCCCGGCGGTTGCCGTTGCCACCGACGCCGAGGCGCTTGCCGTCGTCGAAGCCACCCTCACCGAGCTGCTCTCGGTCGCGGGGCTTCTCGTCGAGACGCGGCGCAAGGAAGTTGCGGGCGACGAAATGCTCTTCGAGCTCTTCGGCGACGACGTCGAGCCGCTGCTCGCGAACAAGGGCGAGGGCCTGACCGGCCTCGAGGTCCTCGTCGGCCGGATCGCCTCCAAGCGCGCGGGGCGTCCGGTCCACCCGAGGCTCGACGCGGAGGGGTTCCGCGCGAACCGCCAGGAAGCGCTCGAGGAGCTTGCGAAGACCTCCGCCGAAGAGGTCCGCCGCACGCGGCGCCCGCAGCTGCTGCCCCCGCTCGCTCCCTGGGAGCGGCGCCTGGTCCACCTGGCCCTCTCAGAGGATCCCGAGCTCGAGACGCAGAGCGAAGGGGAAGGTTTCCTGAAACGCGTGGAGGTTCGACTCAAGGGGCGGTAGGCGGGTCACCCCCGATGCGGCCCTCGGACGCTCACCTCGACACGATCGTCGCCCTCGCGACTCCGGCCGGCCGCTCGGCCCTGGCGCTCGTGCGGCTCTCGGGTCCGGGTGCAGAGAGTGTCCTTGCGGCACTCGCTCCGCGGCTTCCGGCTCCGGCGCGGCCGCGCGAGCCCCGGCTCACCCAATTCTGCGACGGGCAGGGCGCGGCAATTGACACGGGCGTCGCGACGTTCTTTCCCGGGCCGGGCTCGGCGACGGGCGAGGACGTCGTCGAGATCTCGGTGCACGGAAGCCCCGTCGCCGTGGAGCGTTTGCTCGCCGCAGCGGTCGCCGCCGGGGCTCGGCCGGCGCGGCCCGGAGAGTTTACCGAGCGCGCGTTTCGCTCCGGCAAGATCGACCTCGTGCGGGCCGAAGCTGTCCGCGACCTTATCGAAGCCAGGACGCCCGCCGCGGCGCTGGTCTCGGCGCGCCGGCTGGCCGGCGGCCTTTCTCAGCGGATCGAGAGCGTGCGTTTGGATCTGCTCGGCGCCTGCGTGGCGCTCTGCGCAGCCATCGATTTTTCGGAGGACGTCGGCGAGGTCATCCCGCCCGCCGGGCTCGCGAGCCTGCGCCGGGCCCGCGCCGCGCTCGCGCAGCTGGCGGCGACCGCGGAAACCGGAAGGCTTCTTGCGCACGGGTGCCGCGTCGCGATCCTCGGCAGACCCAACGCCGGAAAGTCGACGCTCTTCAACGCCCTGATCGGTTCCGAGCGCGCCATCGTGACCGAGATCCCCGGCACGACGCGCGACACGCTGGAGGCGACCGTCGACCTCCGAGGCGTGCCCGTGACGCTCGTGGACACGGCGGGCCTGCGCGACACGCAAGACGTCGTCGAAGCGATCGGCGTCGTCCGCGCGCGCGAGGAGGCCGCGCGGGCCGACGCGATCCTGTACGTCTTCGACGCTTCGGAAGGCGTGAGCGCCGAGGACGAGCGGCAGCTCACGGGCACCGGGACCGCGCCGCGCCTGCTCGTGGCGAACAAGGCGGACCGCGCGTTGGGCGACGGGGCGCCCCTGCCCGCCGGGGCGACGCTGCTGTGCGGCCTTTCGCCCGACGCGGGCCAGAAGCTCCGGCAGATTGTCTCCGATGCGATCGCTTCCGGCGTGTCGACCGAGGCGACTTCCGAGGTGCTCGGGTCGCTTCGCCAGCGCGACCTCGTCCTGCGCGCCGGCGCCGCGGCCGAGGCCGCCATCAACGCGCTCGACGAGGGCGATTCCCCCGAGTACGCCGCTGCGCACTGCGCCGAAGCGCTCGACGCGCTGGCGGACCTGGTGGGGGAGACGACCTCGGAGGATGTGCTTGCGCGCTTGTTCGAGACTTTCTGCATCGGGAAGTAGGAACGGTCGTGAGGCGTGAGTTTTGAGTCGTGAGTCGTCTCAATTAGTCTTGCTTCGACGACTCATGACTCACGACTGACAACGCATGACTCAATTCGACGTCCTCATCATCGGCGGCGGCCACGCCGGATTAGAGGCCGCGCATGCCGCGGCCCGAATGGGCCGGCGCACGGCGTTGCTGACGGGATCGCGACCCGCGATCGGGCGCATGTCCTGCAATCCCGCGATTGGCGGCCTCGCCAAGGGCCAGCTCGTGCGCGAGATCGACGCGCTCGGGGGCCTGATGGGCGGACTCGCCGACGCTGCGGGAATCCAGTTCCGCATTCTCAATCGTTCGCGCGGTCCGGCCGTCTGGGGTCCGCGCGCGCAGTGCGACCGCGCCCTCTATGCGCGCCTGGCGGGCGAGCGCCTTGCGCGGACGGAGAACCTGACCGTGCTCGAGGGGATGGCCGAGGACCTCGTCGAGAATGGCGGACGCGTTCGCGGCGCGGTGACCGCTGCCGGTCGGCGCATCGAAGCCGGCGCCGTCGTCGTCACGGCCGGCACGTTCTTAAACGGCCTCATGCACACGGGAGAGAAAAAGACCGAGGGCGGCCGCGTCGGGGAGCACGCGGCGAAAGGCCTCTCCCGCGCCCTCGCGGGGCTCGGTCTGGCTCTGGGCCGCTTCAAGACCGGTACTCCGCCGCGGCTGCACCGCGACACGATCGACTACGCCGCCTGCACGCCGCAGGAGGGCGACAAGCCCCCGGTTCCCTTCTCGTTTCGCACGAAGCGCCTGCCTGAGCGCCAGGCCCTCTGCTGGCTGACGGCGACGACTGCGCGCGCGCACGCGCTGATTCGGGAGAACCTTCATAGAAGCCCGATGTATTCGGGCCAGATCGAGGGCGTAGGCCCGCGCTATTGCCCGTCCGTGGAAGACAAGGTCGTGCGGTTCGCCGACAAGGATAAGCACACGCTCTTCCTCGAGCCCGACGGATGGGACTCGGAAGAGATCTACGTCAACGGCCTCTCGACCTCGCTTCCGGAGGACGTGCAGCGTGCGGTCCTCGCCGAGATTCCAGGACTCGCGCACGCGCGGATGATCCGGCCCGGCTACGCCGTCGAGTACGACTTCGTTTTTCCCCATCAGCTGCGACTCTCGCTCGAGGCGCTCCAGGCGCCGGGCCTTTTTCTCGCGGGCCAGATCAACGGCACTTCCGGCTATGAGGAGGCGGCGGCGCAGGGGATCCTTGCTGGCGTCAACGCAGCCTTGAGCGTCGCCGGTCAAGCGCCTTTTGTCCTCGAACGCTCCGAGGCCTACGCAGCGGTGATGATCGACGACCTGACGAAGAAGGGCCTCGAGGAGCCGTATCGCCTGTTCACCTCGCGCGCCGAGTACCGGCTGCTCCTCGGTGTCGACACGGTGCTGCCCCGCCTGCTGCCCCACGGCCGGCGCCTCGGCCTGATCTCGGACGGCGAGTATTCTGAGGCAATGAGAAGCGAGTCTCGCCTGAGAAAGGCAGAGAGGACTTTGCGCGAGCGGATATTCAATCCGAGTCTCGCCACTCGAAGCGTCTTCCGGGAAAGGCTCGGGATCGAGCTCGAAGCTCAGACAAACGCATATAAACTATTGCAAAGAAAAGGCTTAACAATAGGTCGGTTGGAGGCCGTGGACCCATCGATGTTTGCCAACCTCGATCGCGAAGAACGAAGCATCCTCGAAACCCGCGTGCGCTACGAGGGTTACATCCGGCGCGAGCGCAAAAGGCTCGAGCTCCTGAAGCCGTTCGAGTCGCGCCCAATCCCCGAAGGCTTCCACTACGTCGGCATTTCCGGTCTCTCGCATGAGGTGATCGAGCAGTGCTCGCGAAGAAAACCGCGCACCGTCGGCGAAGCCTCGCGGATCCCGGGAGTGACCCCGGCGGCCATCGCGATAATCTCCGCGCATGTCGCGCGAGCCGGACGATCCGGCGGTCCCCCTCCCGCCTGAGCGGTTCGACGAGATCCTTCGGCGCAAGGCGCCGGGATTTTCGACATCTATGGACCCCGCGGCCATCGCATCGGTTTCCGTCTTCCTGGCGGAGCTCGACCGCTGGAGACGTCGAACGAACCTGACCGGCGCGCTCACGCCCGACGAGCTCGCGGAGCACGCGCTCGAGTCGCTCGTCGGATCGGAGCTAATTATTAATAGGGAACGGGTTATAGATATTGGATCGGGCGCTGGATTTCCCGGCCTCCCCCTGGCGATCCTGCGCTCGGATCTCGCGGTGACACTACTCGAGCCTCGGGCAAAGCGCGCCGCGTTTCTGAGGCACGTCGGCAGGACTCTCGGGCTCCCTAACGCCACCGTTCTGGAAGGCCGGATCGAGGAAGTCGGCGGGCAGACCTTCTCCGTGGCGACGACCCGGGCGGTCGGCAGCTTCTCGCGCTGGATTGGAGAGGCGCGGTTTCTTGGGCCCCGCGGCCTGCTCTTGGCCTGGACTACTGAGCCGGAAAACGTGGCGCGCGAGCTCCCCGGCTTCCTGCTCGAGCGCAGCGTCCCGGTGCCTGGGTCGGCCCGACGCCAGATCGCTGCCTTTAGGAAACAGTCATAACCCCCCGTGTTCCACGTGGAACATAATGCCCGCCCGTGGCTCGCATAATCGCGCTCTCGAATCAAAAAGGCGGCGTAGGGAAAACCACGACCGCGATCAATCTTGCGGCCGCGCTGGCAGCGTACGATCAGCGTGTTCTCCTGATCGATCTCGACCCCCAGGCCAACGCGACTTCGGGCCTCGGCTTCTCCAAGAAGGAGGAGAGCGGGACGGTCTATGGGGCCCTTCTGTCCGGGGAAGCGGCGCCCGCGGTTCGGGAGACCGCCTTCCCGAACCTCTGGATAGTGCCGTCCGGAAGGGACCTCGTCGGCGCCGAGGTGGAGCTCGTCAACCAGCCGGACCGGGAAACGCGTCTTCGATTTGCATTGGGCGCCGTGAGGGGCAGCTACGATTTCGTGCTCATCGATTGCCCTCCGTCGCTCTCGCTCTTGACCGTCAACGCGCTCACGGCGGCGGATTCGGTCCTCGTGCCGATCCAGACGGAGTACTTCGCGCTCGAGGGCCTGACGGAGCTTTTGGAGACGATCGAGCGAGTCAGGGACTCCTTCAACCCCTTGCTTTCGATGGAGGGCATCGTCCTAACGATGTTCGATGAGCGAACCAATCTGGCGCGCCAGGTCGTGGACGACATCCGGGAGCACTTCGGCGACAAGGTTTTCGAAACCGTGATACCGAGGAATGTGCGTCTCGGCGAGGCCCCGTCCTTCGGCAAACCGATTCTCGCCTACGACATCAAGTCCCGGGGCGCCGAGGCGTATCTCGCCCTGGGACGCGAGTTCCTCAAGAGACGGAGGGCAAGATGAACACCCGTAAGCTGGTCCTGGGACGGGGACTGTCGGCGCTGCTACCCGGCAAGGGCGATGTTCCACGTGGAACGTACCCCCGGGAAGTCGAAATCGGTCGCCTGACGCCGTCCCGGTTTCAGCCGCGGAGAGATTTCTCGGAGGCGGCCTTAGCGGACCTGGCGCGCTCGATCGGCGAGCAGGGAATCATTCAGCCGATCATCGTCGTGGCCCGGGGCGAGAATTTCGAGATCGTGGCGGGGGAGAGACGCTGGAGGGCGGCCGCCATGGCCGGCCTCCAGCTCGTGCCCATCACTGTCCGAGAGAAGAGCTCTGACCGGGACCTTCTCGAGGCCGCGCTCGTCGAGAACCTGCAGCGAGAGGACCTGAATGCCGTTGAGGCCGCAGAGGCCTATGCGCGTCTACGCGAGGAGTTTTCACTCACGCAGGAGAAGATTGCCGAGCGGGTCGGCAAAGACCGAGCGACCATAGCTAACACATTGAGAATATTGAAGTTACCGTTGCATGTCCGGGATAAAATCCGCTCCGGGGCGCTCTCGGCCGGTCATGCTAAAGCCCTCGTCGCCCTCGCTTCCACCGACGACCAGGAGCTTCTGGCGGAAGAAATCGTTCGCCGGGCCCTCTCCGTGCGGCAGACGGAGAAGCGCGTTGCGCGCCTCTCTTCCGGCGACAAGGTTACTGAGCAGCGCCGGCGCGATCCGTTCACGCGCGACGCGGAGGAAAAGCTCTCACGCCACCTCCAGACGAAAGTCAGGATCGTTCGCCGCCGCCGGGGTGGGAAAATCGAGATCGGGTTCGGCTCGGAGGAGGAGCTCATCGGGTTGTACGAGAGGCTGGCGGGAAAGCAATAGCACCTTCAGCTCAGGGAGGACTCATGAAACCACGCGGCGAGGGCGCGGCCCTGAACGGTTTTCTCGACAGGGGCAGCCATCTCAAAGGCGAGCTCACGTTCGAGGAGACCTTTCGCATCGACGGGAAGTTCGAGGGGAAGATCCCCTCGGGCAGCGAGCTGATCCTCGGGGATTCCGCCGAGGTGGACGCGGAGATTCGCGTCGAGCGGCTCTCGATCAACGGCACGTTGAAGGGCTCCGTGTACGCGAGCGAGCGCATCGAGATTCATCCGCGCGCACGCGTCACGGCGGATCTCCATGCGCCGGTCTTGAAAATCGAAGAAGGCGCCTTCTTCCAGGGCTCCTGCAGCATGGCCCCGGAATCCGCGCCGAAGCTCGTAGAGATGTCGGTGCCGAATATGCGCAAGTAATTGACAAGACGTCACTTATCTGACATGTCGTGAATCGTGAATCCTGAACTGTGAACCGAACGACACGGTTCACGGAGCATGCGGGAGTCCACGATTCGCGGTTTGAGATTTACGGTTTTCACGTAGTTATGCTATTCATCCGCGGTTTCGTCTCTCGGGAAAGTTTTCCATGATCGAAGCACCCAACGTCACGACTCTCTATGTGTTTCTTGCCTTCGGGATCTGTTACTGGATCCTGAAGAAGTACCTCTTTGTTCCCCTGTCCGCGATCCTCGATGGCCGCGAAATGGCGCAGGCTGAAGCCGAGCGGGGTTACGCCGAGAGCCTGCGGACGCTGGAGAAGGCGGTCGCGTCAGGGGAAGAGCAGCTTTCCGCCGCGCGGCGCGAGGCGCTAAAGGCGCGGGAAGACCGCAGGGCGGAGGGGCTCGCGCTGCTGAACGAGAAACTCGCTCAGGCCCACGTGGCCGCCCTCGCTTCGATCGAGCGCGGCAGCCGTGAGATCGAGGCGCAGGCCTCCGGCTCCGCGAAAGAGCTGCCCGTGCGCGCGCGCTTACTTGCCCGCGAGCTCGCCGAAAAGATTCTCGGACGGAAGCTCGCTGCGTGAGCCTGATCTCGCGCTTGCCGGAGATCCTTTCGGTCACTCGTCTTCTGTCCGAGGAGTCCGAGCATGCCGAGAAGTTCCTGGGGCTTCCCCTCTGGATCTGGCAGTTGCTCAACCTCGCCCTTTTTGTCGGGCTGCTCCTCTATTTCATCGCCAGGCCCTTGGCTGACGCCTTTCGAAAGCGCCAGAGGAAAATCGAAGAGCACCGCAAGGAGGCCGAGAAGCAGCGCGCCCACGTGCTGCAACTCGCCGCGGAGTTGCGCGAGCGGACCGCCCGGGTCGAGCGTGAGATCGCACAGATCCGCGAGCAAGGCCGGGTCGACGGGGAAGAGGCCCACGCGGCTCTGGCCGTTCGCGCCGACGAGGAGGCTGCCCGCATCCGCAAGGACGCCGGGGAAGAGATCGAGCGGCGCCTGTCCGCGGCCAAGGCCGAGTTGCGCCAGGCCGCGGCGGATCAGACCGCTTCGGGGGCGTCGAACATCCTCTCGCGCGAGATCACGCAGGACGACCGGCAGCGGCTCCTGACCGAGAGCATGGCGCGGATGAAGGAGGCGCGGTGAGCTCCTTCAATTCCTACGCGCGCGCCTTTCTCGAGTCGGCCCCCGCCAACTACGACGTCGAAAAGTTCCTCGCGGGCGCCGCGGTTCTCTCGCGCGCGGTCGGGGCCAACCCGGACCTGCGGGCATTCCTCGCGAGCCCGGCCGTCCCGCACGAGGCCAAGCGCAAGGCCCTCGCCGAGCTCGCGGGCAAGGCCGGCCTCGACACCTTCGGCGCGCGCTTCTTCGACGTGGTGCTCGGCAACAACCGCATCCTCGAGTCGGGCGAGATCCTGAAGAGCCTCGCCCAAGCAAACGACGCGAAGAACGGCATCGTGCGCGGAAGGGCGACGGTCGCCAGCGCGATCGGCGATCCGGAACGGGAGAAGATCGAAGAGGCCGTCGCGGCGCGCGTCGGCGGAAAGGTCCGCCTCGCGGTCGAAGTGGACCCGGGCATCCTCGCGGGGTTCGTGGCCTACGTGGGGAGCAACGTGTTCGACGCTTCGGCGAAGGGGGCGATCCGGCGCTTCGAAGCCCGAGCGAAAGAAAGAACGGGAGCCTGAGTATGGAGATCAATGCAGACGAGATCACCGCAATCCTGAAGCAGCAGCTCGCCGGTTACGAGAAGGCAATCGACGTGGCCGAGGTCGGCACGGTGCTCTCGGTCGGCGACGGCATCGCCCGCGTGTACGGCCTGGACAAGGTCATGGCCGGCGAGCTCGTGGATTTCGAGCACGACATCTTCGGCCTCGCGCTCAACCTCGAGCGGGACCAGGTGGGCGTCGTGCTGCTCGGCGAGTCGCGGGCGGTCAAGGAGGGGCAGCAGGTCCGCCGGACCCGGCGCATCATCCAGGTGCCCGTCGGCCCGGCGCTCGTCGGCCGCGTCGTGGACGCGCTCGGTCGCCCGATCGACGACAAGGGTCCCATCAAGGCGACCGAGTTCTACCCGATCGAGCGCATCGCGCCCGGCGTGATCGACCGCCAGGGCGTCAAGGAGCCCGTGCAGACGGGCCTGAAGGCGATCGACGCCATGATCCCGATCGGCCGCGGCCAGCGTGAGCTCATCATCGGGGACCGCCAGACGGGCAAGACCGCCATCGCCCTCGACACGATCATCAACCAGAAGGGCAAGGGCGTCATCTGCATCTACGTCGTCATCGGCCAGAAGAAGTCGACGGTCGCGCAGGTGGCCAAGACCCTCGAGGAAAACGGCGCGCTCGGACACACGATCATCGTGTCCGCGACGGCCTCGGACCCGGCCCCGCTGCTCTACATCGCGCCCTACGCGGGTTGCGCAATGGGCGAGTGGTTCCTCTACAACAAGCAGCACGCCCTCACGATTTACGACGACCTCTCCAAGCACGCCGCGGCCTACCGCGAGATCTCGCTGCTGCTGCGCCGGCCGCCGGGCCGCGAGGCGTACCCGGGCGACGTTTTCTACCTGCACTCGCGCCTGCTCGAGCGCGCCTCCAAGCTCTCGGACGAGAAGGGCGGCGGGTCGCTGACCGCGCTTCCGATCATCGAGACGCAGGCCGGCGACGTGTCGGCCTATATTCCGACCAACGTCATCTCGATCACGGACGGCCAGATCTATCTGGAAAGCGACCTCTTCTATTCGGGCGTGCGGCCCGCGGTCAACGTCGGCATCTCGGTCTCCCGAGTGGGCGGTAACGCTCAGATCAAGGCCATGAAGCAGGTGGCCGGGACGCTGCGCCTCGACCTGGCGCAGTACCGTAACCTGGCCGCTTTCGCTCAGTTCGGATCGGACCTCGACAAGGCCTCGCAGGCCCAGCTCGCCCGCGGCCAGCGGATGGTCGAGCTCTTGAAACAGGCGCAGTTCGCCCCGATGGACGTCGAGCTGCAGATTGCGTCGATCTACGCCGGAACCAAGGGGTACTTCGACTCACTGAAGGTCGAAGCCGTGCGCGCCTTCGAGACGGGCCTCCACGAGCACCTGAAGAGCAAGGGCAAGGAGATCCTCTCGGCGATCGTGGCCACGGGCAAGCTCGAGAAGGCGACCGAGGAAGCCCTCGGTAAGGCGATCCAGGAGTTCAAGGATCGCTTCGTCAAGGACAACGCCGCCTCCGTCGCCGCGTAACTTTTCAGACTTCAGACTGCTTCATGGCTTCCCTCATCGACATCCGCCGCCGCCTGCGCTCGGTCAAGAGCACGCA
>JANMPW010000399.1:0-3490 GCA_031370065.1 Acidobacteriota bacterium | reverse complement strand
GACGATCTGTACCTGTCCGCCCTGATCGAGATCGGCCTGGTGCTCTTCATCATCACGCTCATCATCAATGGGCTCTCGCGCCTGCTCATCTGGAGCGTGACGCGGGAGGTCCAGGTCAAGGCGCCGAAGGCCCGGGCGCCGGCCCGGCCGGAAGCCCCCGAGGCCGCGGCATGAACCTGACCGCGCGGCGCAAGTTTCTCTCGGGGCTGGTCGTCTTCCTGTGCGGTGCGGCTGTCGCCATGGCCCTCGTGCCGCTCTTCTTCGTCTTCGCCTACGTCCTCCAGAAGGGCTTCTCTTCGCTCAATTGGGACTTCTTCACGAGGATGCCGAAGCCCGTGGGCGAGTCGGGCGGCGGCATGGCCAACGCGATGCTCGGAACGCTGTATTTGATCGCGATCGCCTCGGCCCTCGCCATCCCGGTGGGCGTGATCGCGGGCGTGTACCTGTCGGAGTATGGAAAAAAGCCGTTCGCGTCGCTCGTGCGTTTCACGGCCGACGTGCTGAACGGCGTGCCGTCGATCGTCATCGGCATCTTCGCGTACGGCCTGGCGGTGCTTCCCGTGAAGCATTTCTCCGCGCTCGCCGGGGGGCTGGCCCTCGGGTTCATGATGATCCCCATCATCACGCGCACGACCGAGGAGCTCCTGAACCTCGTGCCGGGCAGTCTGCGCGAGGGGTCTCTCGCCCTCGGCGCCACGCGGGCGCGGGCGGCCTTCTCGGTCATGGTGCCGGCGGCGCTGCCGGGCATCATGACGGGCATCCTGGTCGCGCTCGCGCGCATCGCGGGAGAGACGGCGCCCCTTCTGTTCACCGCGTTCAACAACCGCTTCTTTTCCGCACGCCTCGATCAGCCGATCTCGTCGCTGCCCGTCCAGATCTACACGTACGCGGTCGCTCCCTACGAGGACTGGCACCGCCAGGCCTGGGCGGGTGCGCTCGTGCTCGTCGGCTTCGTCTTCATCTTTTCGGTGCTGGCGCGGGTCGTGACCCGGAGGCTGGAAAGGATGCACCGCACATGAGCGATACACTGGAGGCCAGCGTGGAAGTTCCCGCAGAGCCGTGCTCCGCGGCCCCGATTTCCAGCCGGGAAGGGCACCCGGAGAGCCAGAGCCCCGCGACGAAGGGCGGCAGGCCGCGCATGGAATCGCGCAAGCTGAACTTCTCCTACGGCGCCAAGCAGGTGCTCTGGGATATCTCGCTGAAGATCCCGGAGAAGACCGTGACGGCCCTCATCGGGCCGTCGGGCTGCGGCAAGTCCACGTATCTGCGTTGCCTGAACCGGATGAACGACATCATCCCGGACACGCGCGTCGAAGGAGAAGTCCTTCTCGACGGCCGCGACATCTACGGCGCCGGGACGGACGTCGTGGACCTGCGCCGCCGGGTCGGCATGGTGTTCCAGAAGTCGAACCCGTTTCCGAAATCCATCTTCGACAACGTCGCGTACGGCCTCAGGATCAACGGCCTCTGTTCGCGGTCCGAGATGCCCGAGCGCGTCGAGAAGGCGCTGCGCCGCTCGGCGCTCTGGGAAGAGGTCAAAGACCGCCTCGACACCTCCGCCATGGGGCTTTCGGGAGGCCAGCAGCAGCGGGTGTGCATCGCACGCGCGCTCGCGGTCGAGCCGGAAGTCCTGCTCATGGACGAGCCGTGCTCCGCGCTCGATCCAATCGCCACGGCGAAGATCGAGGAGCTGATCCACGAGCTGAAGCTCGATTTCACGATCGTCGTCGTCACCCACAACATGCAGCAGGCTGCGCGCGTCTCCGAGTCCACCGCCTTCTTCATGCTGGGGCGCCTCGTCGAGCACGACCGCACCGAGAAGATCTTCACCAATCCCGGGCAGAAGATCACCGAGGACTACATTACCGGCCGATTCGGCTAAGCCGGACGGCGGACGGGAAATAGGGACACAATGAAAGCCTTGGTTACCAGGGGAAAAGACGGGGCGGCGGCCCCGCGCAGCGAGGTCCACACGGGCTCGATGAAGCGGATCGCGCTCATCGAGGACGACGCGGACATCGCGTATACGATCCGGCTGAACCTGCGCAAGGAGAAACGCTACCAGGTCGAGCACTACGTCTCGGGGATCGCGGCGCTGGCGGCGCTCCAGGAGAAGCCCTTCGACCTCGTGATCCTCGACTTGAACCTGCCCGACATCGACGGCCTCGCGCTGTGCCGGGAGCTGCGCCGGGCGGACGAGACGCGCAAGGTGCCGATCATCATGCTGACCGCGCGCGTCGAGGAGCGCGACAAGCTACTCGGCTTCGAGATCGGCGCGGATGACTACATCACCAAGCCCTTCTCGATGCGCGAGCTGCTGGCCCGGGTCAACGCGCACCTGCGCCGTGTGGCGGCCTTCGAGACGTCCGAAGAAGAGGTTTTCGAGGACGGCGAGCTCCACGTGGATCGCGCGCGCTTCGAGGTGACCCTCAAGGGCGAGCGCGTGCACCTGACGAAGAAGGAGTTCGACCTGCTCTGGCTCCTGATCCGCAACCGCAACCGCGTGGTCACGCGCGACGCGATCCTGGCGCGTCTCTGGGACTACGACGCCGACGTCGAGACCCGCACGGTCGACGTCCACATCCGCGCGCTGCGCCGCAAGCTCGGGGACCAGCGCATCGAGACGGTCGTCGGCCTCGGCTACCGCTACCGTGAAACCGCCGCCGCGAAATAGGGCCCGCGTGTCTGCCGTCTGCCGCCCGCCCTCTGCCGTCTCTCTTCTTTCATGAGACTGCGCGCCCGCTTCACCGTCCTCTTCGCGATCCTCGCCGCGCTCGCGGTCGTCGTCCTCGTCCTCGTCTCCGACGCAACCGTCCGCCGGGCCGTCGAGGACCGAGTGTCGGATCGCTTCCGCCGCGAGCTCGCTCACCTCGCGGACGACCTTGCCAACGGGGTGCCGGGCGCCGAGCCCCGTGACGCCTTCCTGCGGCGCGCGGCGGCGGACCTCGAGTGCAGGATCACCCTCATCGCCGCGGGTGGGCGGGTTCTGAACGACACCGACCTGCTGGCGGCCGACGTCCCCGGCATGGAAAACCACGCCAACCGCGAGGAAGTCCGCGCCGCTGTCGCGAGCGGAACCGGCATCTCGCGCCGACTGTCGCCGACCGAGCAGAAGCCGATGCTCTACGTGGCGCGCCGGCTTCCGGACGGCAGCGTGCTGCGGCTGGCCGTCGCGGCGGCGCGGCTCGGGCAGGTGGAGCTTGGGTATCTCTGGACGATGCGCGGAGCGATCGTCGGCGCCTGCCTGCTGCTCTTCCTCATCGGTGCCAGCGCGTCGCGCCGGTTCTCCGAGCCGATCGCCGAGCTCACGCGCGCGGCCTCGGCCGTGGCCGCGGGAGACTTCGCGCGCGACCTGCCGTCGGGCGGCGGCGAGGAGGTGCAGCTCCTCGGAGGCGCCATGCAGCGCATGAAGAGCTCGTTGAACGAGGCTGTCCAGCGGGCGGAGGCTGAGCGCAGCCTGACGGCGATGGTCTTCGAGCGTCTCCCGGAC
>JANMPW010000716.1:0-1994 GCA_031370065.1 Acidobacteriota bacterium | reverse complement strand
AAAGCGAGCAGGGCGGCGCCCCACCAGAAGCGGGCGCGCATCAACGCGGCGAGCCCTTGCCTGCCGGCTTGGCCGCCTCCTCGAGCCGGGCCTGGATGAAGTTCTCCGCGAGATCGGGCTCGGCGGTCAGCCACGCTCCATGGTCGAAGAAAACGGGAGTGCCGTTCAAGCCGAGGCGCAGCGCGAGGTTGATGTCGTCCAGGACGTGCTTCCGGGCACGCCCGCTCGAGAGTTCCGCCGCGTAAGCCTCGCCGGCGCCGGCCGCCTCGGCGATGTCGGTTGCCAAATCGCGGGCCGCCTTTTCGTTCATCGCGGCCGCGCGCGGAAAGACCGCCTCCTCGTATTTCGGGTAGAGGGACGGGGACACGGCCTCGAGCGCCGCCGCGCTCTCGGCAGCGGCGAACGCCCAGTCGTGGATCTTGACGAGCGGCAGGAAGCGCACCTGCAGCTGCCCGCCGTGCGTCCAGGCGAAGTCGCGCACCTGTGGCGTTCGCACCCGGCACTTCTCGCACTGGAAGTCGATGAAGGCCGTGACCGAGAAGGCCGTCTTCTTCTTGGAGGCGGGCGCGGCCGAAGATCCGGCGAGCAGCTTCGCCCGTGCGGCGTTCGGATCCACGTCGAAGGGAAAGAACTCGCCCAGCAGGATCGAGGCGCCGTCCTGCGAGACGAACCCGCCGAGAGTCGCGGCCGCTCCGGGCGCCTGCAGGATGCGGACGACGATGGGCACGAGGGCCCCGCGCTGACCCTGCCCCACGGACAACGCGACGGGAAGGCCGAACATCTCCTGGAGGGCGGCGCGGATCACGGGCAGGTCCGTCGCGGGAACGAACGGCCGGTCGCGGCGGGTATCGTCGTGAAGCACCTGCCCGACGAAAATTTCTTTCCCGGCCCCGTCCACCAGGGTGAGGTTCGACTCGTTACGATTCTTGAACTGGCACGTCCGCTGCGCCCGGTAGGCCTCGTAGCCCGGAATGGCCACCTCGGGAGCGGCATTGACGGCGACCTTCGTGCCCGGGCAGATCGAGTACCACTGCGTAAAGTACCGGGTCACGCGCCCCTGTGTCGCCTCATCCGCGCGCGCGGAAAGAGCCGAAAACAGCGTAAAAACCGAGAGAAAAACGGTCCTCCGCATGCTTCGAACCTTAACACGCGAGAGGGCTTATGGATTCCGGGCCGGACGAGTACCGCGCGACTACTCGGATCCGTTCCGCGCGTTCAGAGCATCACTGGTCAGCGCGACCTTCTTCGCGCGATCGAGCGCGGTGAGGATGATCGGCTCGCGCTGGAGAACGTTCTTGCCATACCCGTCCTTGGTCATGAATTGCGGAGCGAGCTCCTGGTAGGGAACGTTCTTCGGCAGGTCCGCGCGCAGGTAGTGCCAGATTTCGATCCAGTTCGACGCCGCCCGGCTGACGGTGGCGCTCTCGCCCGACACCTCGTTGATTCGCACCGTCTTGCTGTTGCCCGACCCGCCGTGCTTGGCCATCGTTTGTTCGGCCCGGCTGTAGCGGGATTGCCCGGAGGTGTCCGCGGAGCCCGAGTCGTCCGAGACGGTGAGCGGCTTGCGGCCGTTGTATGTCGGGGGACCGAGCAGGATGAACACCATGCCGCGGTCCGTGAGCGAGCCCCGGGTCTCGTCCTGGTTGAACCGCGCATCGGCGAAGGCCACCCGCTTCTCGAACTCCTCGCGAAATTCGTTCTCGGGTGTCTCGGCCTTCGGGTCGTGCGCCTTCCAGAAGACTGCGATGAACTCCGACCGCGCGAGCGAGCCGGAGAGACGTTCGAAGTCCTGGCGTTCGGAAGTCGTCAGGAAGTACTTCGCCGGACCCGCAGCCCAGGCCTCTCCCAACTCCTCGGCGGGCTTGGACTCGGGTGGCCGAAAGGCGCGGTACGCCGTGGCGATCACGCCCGTCTCGGCCGGCTGCGACGCGGACGGCTCGGCCGCCTGGCGGGCCGCCTCGAGCGCCGCGATCACTTTCGGCGGGTAAAGCGCG
>JANMPW010000341.1:0-2431 GCA_031370065.1 Acidobacteriota bacterium | reverse complement strand
AATCGGCCAGCGACCTGGCATTTGCGCTCGAATCGTTGTCCGGCTTTTCCACCGCAAGCGGCGCGGCGCGGCCGATCTCACGACCGCCGCGAGCGCGCCTATCCCGGGGCTGCTCGCGGCAACGACATTCGTATCCGCGGTGGCCCTGGCCTACGTGCTGGGAGTGCATTCGGGGCGGTCAGCGCCCCCGACATACCACCAGCTCACCTTCCGCCGGGGTCAGATCCTGTCAGCGAGGTTTGCGCCCGACGGACGTACCGTCGTGTACTCGGCAGCCTGGGATGGGAAGCCTATGGAGATCTTTGTCGGTCGGAGCGAGAGCTTCGAATCACGACCCTTCGGCTTGGCCGGCGCGGAGGTCCTCTCGATCTCGAAGTCGGGCGAGATGGCTGTGTCGTTGGGGCGTTTCTCCTCGGGGGCCTTTCGTCGAAGCGGGCTGCTGGCGCGCCTCTCGGTTTCCGGCGGAGCCAATCCGCGAGACATCCTCGACGACGTGGAGTGGGCGGATTGGGCACCTGACGGAAGAAGTTTGCCAGTCGTGCGAACCGCTCGCGGCCGCATGCGACTCGAGTACCCGATCGGGAAGGTTCTGTACGAGACGAGCGGCTGGATAAGTCATCCGCGAATCTCGTGGGACGGAGACTCCGTGGCCTTCGTGGACCATTCCGTGCTCGGCGACGATAGCGGCTCGGTCGCCGTCGTAGACCGCTCCGGGCACGAGAGAACGTTTTCCCAGCCATTTGCCACGGCGCAGGGCCTCGCCTGGTTTCCCAGTGGTGAGATTTGGTTCACGGCGACGGATGTCGGGAACAGCCGTGCCCTCTACAGCGCGGCGCTTTCCGGCAAGACCCGGCTGCGGGCGAGCATCGCGGGCAATCTGACGCTGCAGGATATCTCGCGCGAAGGACGATTGCTGGTGACGTGAGACACCTTGCGCAATGCAATCCTCGCTCTCCCTCCGGGTGAATCGAAGGAGCGCGATCTGACCTGGCTTGATTGGTCCGTCGTGTCCGCGATCTCGCCCGACGGCAAGACGCTCCTCTTCTCCGAAACAGGCGAAGGAGGGGGAGCCGGCTACTCCGTTTACATCCGCAAGACGGATGGCTCGCCGGCCGTTCGTCTCGGGGAAGGCAACGCGCGGGATCTCTCCCCAAACGGGAAATGGGCGCTCGTAATCGTGCACCCGCCCTCGGGCTCGCAGCTTGTGGCTTACCCGACGGGGGCGGGCGAGCCGAAGCTCTTCTCGAGAGAGGGCCTCGCCGTCTCAACCGCTTGTTGGCTGCTGACGGCAAGCAGATCCTGTTTACGGCGAGCGAGCCGGGACACGGGTCGCGGCTCTACCAACGTGACTTCGCAGGAGGGAAACCACATGCCCTGACACCGGAAGGGTTCCAGGGCACGCGGGTCGTTTCTCCAGACGGCGCGTGGACTGTCGTGCGAGGCCCCGATCGGAGGCACGACCTCTATCCGATCTCGGGAGGAGGGCCGACGGTGATTCCCGGAATCGATTCGAACGATTTCGTGGCGCAGGTTAGCGCGGATGGCCTCAGCCTATACGCCTATCACCGGGGGGAAATACCACTGAAGGTCTATCGCGTCGAGATCGCGACGGGACGAAAGACGCTTTGGCGGACGTTAATGCCGGCCAACGCGGCAGGCGTCTCTCTGATCAGCCCGGTTCTGACGCCGAGCGGCGAATCGTATGCATATTCCTGCTTTCGCACGCTGTCGGACCTCGATCTCCTCGACGCTCCCAAGTGACGTCTCCTCTCCCGGATGGCCCTTGGTCAGCTCGAGCAGCAGGCTTCCTTCCCCGGGGCGTGTCCGCGCGGTTGCGATAGGGCTCTTTCCCCGCGACATATCATCCCTTAAGCGCAGCCAATGACATTTCCATCCGGTGCCCGTCTCGGCCCCTACGAGATCCTGTCGCCTCTCGGCGCGGGCGGGATGGGGGAGGTCTACCGGGCGAGGGACTCGAAGCTCGACCGGGACGTCGCGATCAAAGTGCTGCCCGGGTCCGTTGCAGGGGATCCCGACACGCTCGCCCGGTTCGAGCGGGAGGCGAAGGCGGTCGCGGCCTTGTCTCACCCGAACATCCTTGCGATCTTCGACTTCGGCAACCAGGACGGCATCGCCTATGCCGTGATGGAGCTCCTGGAAGGCGAGACGCTGCGCGGAAGGCTTGACGCCGGGCCCATTTCCCAGAAACAGGCTATCGACTACGCACTTCAGGTTGCCAAAGGCCTCTCGGCTGCCCACGAAAAGGGAATTGTCCACCGGGATCTGAAACCCGAGAACCTCTTCGTCTCCAAGGACGGCCACCTCAAGATCCTCGATTTTGGCCTGGCGAAGAAGGTCGGGACGGCTGGTCCTAGCGAGGAGACGAGTGCGCCGACTGTCTCGGGGCACACCGAGCCAGGAACGGTGATGG
>JANMPW010000336.1:0-1884 GCA_031370065.1 Acidobacteriota bacterium | reverse complement strand
GCGGTGCGCCGCGGTTCGCGCCGCGGTCCGGCCGCTTCCGGGTCGGCCGGATCTTTCGCACGAACTTCTCCGAGTACGACTCCGAGTGGATCTTTCTCGACCGCGAGGAGCTGCGATTGCTTTCGCGCATGCCGGGCCGGGCGAACGTCGTCGAGGTGCGCCTCGACGCGATCCGCGACACGGAGGGGGCGGTGGCGGCCATCCGCGCTGCGGCGGGCAACGGCTATTCCGTCTCAGACTGGCGCTCGGTGAACGGAGGCCTCTTCTCGGCCCTCGCGATCCAGCAGACGACGCTCTTTCTCGTCATCGGGCTGATCGTCGCGGTCTCGACCTTCAACATCGTCGCGACGCTCGTTATGACCGTGCAGGAGAAAAAGCGGGACATCGGGGTGCTGACGGCCCTCGGCGCCGAGGCGGGGTTCTTCTCGCGCGTCTTCCTGTCGCTCGGCGCGTTTCTCGGCGGGGCGGGTGTGGTGGCCGGAGTGCTGTTCGGGGTCCTGATCTGCTGGGTTACGACGCGCTTCCGGCTGCTGTCGTTCCCGCCGGGCGTGGCGGAGATCTACTTCGTCTCGTACATCCCGTTTCTCGTTCGCGTCAAGGACATCGCGGCCATCGTGGGCTTCGCGGCGGTCGTGATCCTCGCCGCTTCCTGGTGGCCCGCGCGCCGAGCTTCGCGCATCGACATCGCGGACGCACTTCGGTACGAGTGACGGGCGAAGCGCGCAGCGCCGAAGGATCCCTTTAGCAGCCGAAGCGAGGCTCGAAACGGTTCCGGCTGAACCGGCGTTCCATCACTCATAGTGGGTCCACATCCGGATCACCTTGACCGTGCGCTCCTCGTCGAGGACCTGATACACGATTCGGTGCTGGATGTTGATCCGGCGGGAGCAGGCGCCCGCGAGATCGCCGACCAGCTTCTCGAAGCGGGGCGGACTCTGCCTCGGATTGCTCCGGAGGATCTCGAGGATGTCCTCGGTATTCTCGCGAAGGCCGCTATGCGAGAGCTTGCGCGCATCCTTCTGCGCCTGGCTCGTGAACACGCACGGCCAGCGACCTGCGGAGCTCACCAGCCAGGCTTCGGGGAGGTCTTCGAGAGGGGAGTCTTCAGGCCCTTTCGGATCGACTCCCGCATGCCGGAAATCGACAGGAGGTAAAGGGTCTCCTCGATGGCGTGCCAGTCGTCTTCCGACACCAGCACGCCGTTGTTCCGGCGGCCGGTGATCTGGATCGGGCGATGCGTCTTCGCCGTCTCATCGAGGAGGCGATAGAGCTGGGCGCGCGCCTGAGTCGCCGTCTTGGTGATCATGGTGAAAGCGTACGTTATTACGTACGCAAGTGCAAGCCGTCCGGTGCCTTATCGACCGGACGACTCCGCTCCGCGGCGCGCGAGGAATTCCTTCTGTCTGCCGATCGCTTCGGCACGGATGGCGGCGAACTCCGGGTCCTTGCGCACGGAATCGAAGAGCACGTTGTTGTCCATGGCCGGCACGCAGAGGTAGTTGTTCTCGACGGCCTTGCGCAGAAGGCGCAGGGCGGCGTCACCGTAGCCGGTCGCGGCCATCCAAGAGGCGATGGTGTACTTGGATTCCGGGTCGCGGACCGCCATCGCATCGCCCTCTTCGGCAGCGGCCGTCCGATCTCTGTCCGCCCGGGGGCCGGACTCGAGAAGGAGCGGTATCCACTGCGCGAAGGGCGTGTTCGGGAGCAGTGCGGCGGCCGAATGTCGCTTGCCTTCGCGCAGGAGAATGTCGGCGAGGCTGATCTTCGACCAGCTCGAGCCGGCGTCGAACTCGAAGTACTCGCGCGCCCGGGCATAGTTGCGAAGGTCTTCAAACGGAACCCCGCACGATCTGAACTCCCGGTTGTGGGGATCCGCCGCGCGCG
>JANMPW010000321.1:0-4628 GCA_031370065.1 Acidobacteriota bacterium | reverse complement strand
GACCAGGTCGTCGCCGTCCGGGGTCTCGAGAACCTCGCGGCGAAATGCGACGAGCCGCCGGCCCCGGGCGAGCCGCCCCCAGACGGTCTGGAGATGCGGGCCCGGTAGCCACCAGGCGGGTACAAAAGCGGTTTCCGGCTTCATTTTTCAGATTTGAGGGACCAGACGTCTCCCGAAGCGGACAGATCGAAACCTTACCCCGCGAATCCCGTAGATTCTGCCGTTTGTCACAGAGGAGGATCACATGAAGTTTGCCCTGCGACCGGGGGCCCTGGCGGCTCTCGGGGCGTTGCTTCTTGCGGCCGCCGCGAACGCCGCGCCGGCCCCGGCCCCCTTCACGGTGCCGGTCGAGTACACGAAGCTCCCGAACGGGCTCAAAGTCGTGTTCTCGCGCGACACGACGGCCCCGACCGCCGTGGTCGCGGTCTACTACAACATCGGCTTCCGGATCGAACCGAAGGACCGCACGGGCTTCGCGCACCTCTTCGAGCACATGATGTTCCAAGGTTCGGAGAACCTCGGCAAGATGGAGTTCATCAAGCTCGTCCAGTCCAACGGCGGCATTCTGAACGGGTCCACCCGCTTCGATTTCACGAACTACTTCGAGGTCGTCCCTGCGCACGCGCTCGAAACCGCGCTCTGGGCCGAGGCCGACCGGATGAAGGGCCTCTCGATCAACGTTGACAATCTCAAGAACCAGCAGGAAGTCGTCAAGAACGAGGTCCGGGTCAACGTCCTGAACCAGCCCTACGGCGGCTTTCCGTGGCTCGATCTTCCGCAGTACGCCAACGTCAACTGGTACAACGCCCACAACTTCTACGGCGACCTGAAGGACCTCGACGCGGCGACGCTCGAGGACGTGGCGAGCTTCTTCAAGACGTTCTACGCCCCGAACAACGCGGTCCTCGTCGTCGTCGGCGACTTCGACGCGGCGCAGACGATGGACTGGGTCAAGAAGTACTTCGGGCCGATCCCATCGGCGACGCTGCCGGCAAAGCCCGACATCTCCGAGCCGAAGCAGGACAAGCAGAAGCGGGCGACCAAGCCCGACGCCCTCGCCACGCGCCCGGCCCTCGCCGTCGGGTACCACGCGCCGCAGCGCAACACGCCCGAGTACTTCGCGATGGGGGTCCTCGACCAGGTCCTCGTCCAGGGCAAGGACAGCCGGCTCTACCAGGCGCTCGTCCAGAAGAACGGGCTCACGGGCGACGTCTCGGGAGGCATCAATTCGGGCCTCGGCGACATGTACAACATCAACGGCCCCACGCTCTGGGACGTTTCGCTCTTCTACGACAAGGACAAGTCTTCCGAGCAAATTCTCGCGGTCTTCGACGCGGAGATCGAGAAGGTGCGCACGACGCCCGTGGACCAGGCCACGCTCGACCGCGCGCTCGTGAAGATGCGCTCCGACTTCTACGACAAGATCGAGCAGACCGGCGGATTCGGCCGCGCGGACCTGCTCGCGAGCTTCGCGCTCTTCGACGACGATCCAGCCCGGATCAACCAGCTCGAGGAGCAGTTCCGGAAGGTCACGCCGGAACGGTTGCAGAAGACGGCGCAGGAATACCTGCGGCCCGAGAATCGAACGATCCTGCTCATCGAGCCGAAGGCCGAGGCCAAGCCGCCCAAGAGCGGCTCCTAGGAGAGAGGACAAGACAATGAAAAAGAGAACCACGCTCTCGCTCGCCCTCGGACTGGCGCTCGGCTTCGCACCGTCGCTGCGCGCCGACAAGCAGCAACCGCCCCCTCCCGCCGCGCCGAAGGGCTTTTTCGTTCCTCAGCCGAAGACCTTCAGGCTCGAGAACGGGCTCGGCGTCACGCTCGTTCCGTACGGGACCGTCCCGAAGGTCACCGTGCGCCTTGCAGTCCTGACCGGCAACGCCAACGAGGCCGCGAAAGAGGTCTGGCTGGCCGACCTCGTCGGGGACATGCTCTCGGAGGGCACCGCCACGCGCACCGCCGCGCAGATCGCTGAGGACGTGGCGCGCATGGGAGGCTCGCTCGACGTCACGGTCGGCGAGGACCGGACGGAGATCGGCGGCGATGTGCTCTCGGAGTTCGGGCCGAAACTGGTCGCCCTCGTCGCGGACGTCGCGGGGCACCCGAAGTTCCCTGAGGCCGACTTCGCGCGCGTCAAGGCCGACCGACTGCGCCAGCTTTCGATCGCGCGCAGCCAGCCGCAGCCGCTCGCACAGGAGAAGTTCCGCGCCGTGCTGTACGGGGACCACCCGTATGGGCGCCTCTTTCCCACCGAGGCGATGCTCCAGGGCTACACGCTCGGGCAGGTCCGCGACTTCTACGGTAAGAATTTCGGCGCCGGGCGCTCCCACCTCTACGTGGCCGGACGCTTCGACGCCCCGGCCATGGAGGCTGCCATCCGCAAGGCGTTCGGCGACTGGAAGCGCGGCGCGGCCCCTCAGGTTCCGCCGGCGTCTCCGAAAAGCGCCCGCGCCGTTTACATCGTCGACCGGCCCGGAGCGGTCCAGTCCACCATCGTCATGGGAATGCCCGTCATCGATCCGTCCAAGCCCGACTGGGACGCGCTCTTCCTGATGAACGTCCTTCTCGGCGGGTCCTTCTCGTCGCGCATCACGTCGAACATTCGCGAACAGAAGGGGTACACGTACTCGCCGACGGCGCAGCTCTCGAACCGGTATCGCGACGCATACTGGGCGGAGATCGCCGACGTCACGACCAACGTGACCGGGCTGGCCATCAAGGAGATCCTCGGCGAGGTCGACCGGCTACAGGCCGAACCGCCCTCGGACAAGGAGCTCAAGGGCTTCCAGAACTACCGCGCCGGCGTCTTCATCCTCCAGAACTCCTCACGGGGCGGCATCATCGGCCAGCTCGAGTTCGTGGACCTGCACGGACTGCCGGTGGACTACCTGAACGGCTACGTGAATCGCCTCTATGCCGTGACTCCCACCCAGGTCCAGGAAATGGCGAAGAAGTACATCCAGGACGACAAGGCCACGATCGTCGTCGTCGGAGACAAGAAGGTGATTGAGGAGCAGCTCAAGCCGTTCGGGCCGATCCGCTAATAACAAGCCTCTTGGAGCCTCGATCAGACGCCCAATGAACTGTTCCTACAAAATTAAAACAGTTCCCGTTCAGGAGTCGGGTGCCGAAGACTGCGCGGAGTGGCGGCGTCAGCAGGTATCGGCTTACGAAGCTGAAGACGACGAGCGTCGCGACGGCGCTCGACGCGATCAGAACGAGATCGTGGCGGTTCAATTCGGCGCGGACGTAATCGGCTGAACCGGCGGGATGAGCTTTCGGACTACGAAACGCTCGCTCCGCCCGAGGCCACCGTCGAAGTCGATCCTCGCAACGTATTCACCTTCGGCGCTCATGACGAACGGAGGGAGGGCGATCGGAAACCATGCCGTCCGCCCCTCTTCTCCCTCGTACCTTCCTTCGCCGGCGAGTCCCTCGACGACATTGTTCCCGAGAGGATCCGTAACGTTGACGTTGAACCGGAATGACCCCGCCTCCATGACCCGAACCTGCGCGACGAGCGTCAGATTGATCGGGAACGGGAGCCTCGAAACGTTGACGATGTCCGTGTAGACGCCGATGAAGAGAAGCTTCGCGTTGTCTTCGCGCCGCACCTGATCGCAGATTAGGACGGCCTCGAACGTCATCGAGGCTTCGCCGCTCGGAGTAACGGGGGTCGGAGTCTTCTTGTTAGTCATCGGAGGAGATCGTCAACGCGGACGCCGACAGCGGCCGCGAGCTTCTTGAGGCTGAAGCCTTTCATGTTCTGAAGCTGCCTCGGCTTCTCCGCACGCGCGACCGCCGATTGCGTCATCTTCGCGCGAGCCGCAAGCTGCTGCTGGTCCATTCCCTTCGCGAGCCGGTAATACTTGAGGAACGAGATTTTCCCGCGTTCGGCCGCGCGGAAATACTCCTTGAGGATCCCCGCCTTGACCTGCTCGCGCCGACGGATCCGGAGAACGACGAGCTTCGCCGGCGCGGCCGCCGTCTCTTCGTGCGGGCTCGAAGCGCCCGTCAGCTTCGGGCTTTCTCCTGACGCGGAGCCGTAATTTCCGTTCATAGGTATCGCCTCCTTCCCCAATAGTTCAACGCTCGAACCATCGGCGCCTTGAGTGGGTCGTACAGGTCCTCCCGCTTATGAATACCGGTCACGAACACGCCCCGACGGTGTCTGAAGAAGAGGATCCGAATCCCGGGGATGAACTCGTCGAACCGAACCCGGAAGACATCTGCGCCTCTCCGCTTGAGCGCGACGACCGGCTCGATCGAGAATCCCGCGTCGGACTCCGCCTCGAACTCATCGGCATCAAGCCGTAGATTGTCGAAACATCCCTCGATCCCTGCGACGAGCATGTCGTCGATCGCTCGGAACGCATCGAGTTCTCCTTGAGCCTCCGTTGCAAGTTGAAGGTTCATACTATAGCGCCTGCGTTATATTAGTCAACGGGGCCGGAACGTAAAGAAAGAGGCCACGGACGGCGTCTTCCGTCCGGGCCGGAATCGCCCGATTATGCGCCTCAGGGCGACCTCCCCCTGGTCGACGCCGGGCTTCCATGATCCCGGACGCCCATCCCGACGGCCATGTGGAGCCCGTTCGGCCCTCCTCCTCGTTCCGGCCGCACCAGACC
>JANMPW010000311.1:0-1618 GCA_031370065.1 Acidobacteriota bacterium | reverse complement strand
GTCCGGGCGCACGCGGCGATAGAGGCGCGCGACGGTCTCCATGTTGTGGTTCAGGATCTCGGGGGCTTCGTCGAGCACGCGCTCGAGCGCGTCGCCGTCGCCCTGGACGTCGGGGATGAGCACTTCGACGGTGCAGGCCGGATTGCGGCGCCGGATCGCGCGGATCGTCGCCGCGAAATGCGCGCCGCCGCCGTCGGGCAGGTCGTCCCGGTTGACGGAGGTCACGACGGCGTGCGAGAGGCCGAGCTCCTTCGCCGCTTCGGCGACGCGCTCGGGCTCCTCGGGGTCGAGGGAGCCCGGGCGCCCCTTGCCGACCGCGCAGAAACCGCAGTGCCGCGTGCAGATGTCGCCCATCAGCATGAATGTAGCCGTCCGCTCGCGGCCCCAGCATTCGTGGATGTTGGGGCAGCGGGCCTCTTCGCACACGGTCACGAGCGCGAGGCGGCGCATCATGGCGCGGACCTCTTCGTATTCGCCCGTCGTATTGAGGCGGACCTTCAGCCACTCGGGCCGTTCGAGGCGGGATGCCAGGCCGTGCGCGGGCAGCTCGCTGTTCACGAGAGGATTATCTCCCGGCCGAAGACCTCGCCGAAATGGGCGAGCACCGGCCGGACGACGTCCTCGAGCGGGACCCGCCAGCCGAGCAGGCGCTCGACACTCGTGACGCCGCCGTCGATGATGCCGCACGGGACGATCCCCGCGAAGAAGGGCAGCGGCTCGTCGGTGACGTTGAGCGCGAAACCATGCGTCGTCACCCAGCGCGAGAGGTGCACGCCGATCGCGGCGATCTTGTCGTTGTTGACCCAGACGGACGTGACCCGATCCTTCGCGGCCGCGCGCGCGGCGCGGATTCCGAGCTCCGCCAGAACGCGGATCAGGACTTCTTCGAGGTCCGTGACGTACCGCTTCACGTCGCGACGGTCAGGGGACAGGTTCAGGATCGGATAGCCGATGAGCTGTCCGGGTCCGTGGTACGTGACCTTGCCGCCCCGGTTGGATTCGCGCACCGCGATGCCGAGCTCGCGGCGGCGTTGCGGCGTGAAGAGGATGTCGGAGGCAGTCGCATTCCGGCCGAGCGTGTAGACCGGCTCGTGCTCGAGCAGGAAGAGGCGCTCTTGTCCGCCCGCCGCCACGTCCGCCGCCGCCGCGGACTGGAGCGCCAGGGCGCGGTCGTAGTCGATCCGGCCGAGCCACTCGGGGCACAGCGTCACGGCAGCACGTCCGGCGGCGGTCGCAGGCATGGAGCCCCGAGTCTAACTCGCCGGCCCGCGCGACATCTCGACGACCAGGAACGGGTTGGCGGGACTCTCCAGCAAAACCGGGACGCTCTCGAGCGCCGCAAGGTAGAGGGCCGCCGAAGGGGCAAGCAGACGACCCCACCAGTGCCGGCCCACCTGCCGGAACTGAAGGCGCCCCCGCGCCGTCAGCGGCCGGACCGTCCACTCCTGGCCGAGCGCGAGGGCGTAGCCGCGCACGTCGCGAAGGGTCGGAAGGAACCCCTCGTCTTGCCGATGCCGGCGCGGGAAGCCGGGGCGCACTCCGTGCCAGAAGTCGAACGGAAAGGCACCGTTGGGAAAGTCGAGCCACAGTTTTCCGCCGGGCGCGAGCACGCGCGCGT
>JANMPW010000298.1:0-5612 GCA_031370065.1 Acidobacteriota bacterium | reverse complement strand
GGCTGGGCCTTCGTGGCCGGCAGGAAGCGGGTGCCGAGGCCGGCAGCCGGGAAGACGGCGACGCGAATCTTGGCCATGCGGACAGTGTAGCCGACCGAGGACGCAGCCGGAGGCCGCCGTAGCCAGTACAATACGAAGGTGAACATGGACAAGACACGGCGGCTCTCGCGGGCCCTCTGCCCGATCGCGGCTGCCTCGCTTTTTCTCGCGGCGGACGTCGTCGGCGCCGCCGCGTGGTGGCGCCTGCCGCTCTGGGGCGCGGAAGTGCGCGCCTTCGCGTTAGACCCCTTCGAGCCGGGCGTCCTGTACTGCGGGACCTCGCGCGGCAATTTCTACGAATCCCGCGACGGCGGCGCGACGTGGGAGCCGCTGCGCTCGGGGCCGGCCTTTCCGGGCTACTACGTGACGTCCCTCGTCGCCGATCCCGCCGTGCCCGACCGCCTCTGGGCCTCGGTCGCGGGCGAGCTCGGCGGCGGCCTCGTCGTCGAGAGTAGCGACCGGGGCGCGAACTGGACGGTGCTCATGAAGTCGAGCAAGACCGTAATGACCCGTGCCCTGGCGCTCGCGCCGGGGCTGCCGCGCCTGCTCGCCGTCGGCGGCGACGACGGCGTTCGACTCTCCGCGGACGGGGGAAAGACCTGGGCGCGCTCGGGCGAGGGGGTCGCCGGGCTCCAGCAGGTCGAGTCGCTCGCCTTCGACCCGGCCGACCGGCGGGTGCTGTACGCCGGAACGTGGCGCCAGGCCTTTCGAACGAAGGACGCGGGCGCCACCTGGGGCCGCATCGCCGAGGGCATGGTGCTCGACGCGACGATCTACTCTTGGGACTTCGACGCCGCCGACACGAAGGACGTCTGGGTCTCCACGTGCGGCTGGGTCTACCGTTCGAAAGACGGAGGCGATCGCTGGACGCGGTTCACGACCGGATTCACGAACCGCCGCTCGCACAGCGTGCGGCGCGATCCCACGCGCCCGGGCGTCGTCTACGCCGCGACGGTCGGCGGGCTGCATCGCTCCGACGACAGCGGCGCGACCTGGGCTCGCATTTCACGGGAGTCGCTCGTCGTGACGGCGCTCGAGATCGACCGGCGCTCGGGCCGCCTCTACGTCGGGACCGAGGGCGAAGGCGTCTTCTATTCGGACGACGGCGGCCGGACCCTCGAGGCCGGCTCGCGTGGCCTGCCGGAGAGCCGTGTGGCGGAGCTCGTGACCGATCCGAACGATCCAGGGCGCGTGTTCTTCTTCCGCGCGTTCGCGGGCGAGGAAAGCGGTGTCTGGGAGGCGCGCGGGCGCCAGGTCCGCAAGGTTTCGCAGGATGTGCTTCCGGCCGCCGCGTCGCTCGTTGCGTTCCGCGGGCGAGACGGGCGGACCGTGCTGCTCGTGGCGAGCTCTTCCGGCGTTCGGGTCTCGCGCGACCTCGGCGTCCACTGGGAAACCCCCGCGCAGCCGCCCGAGGGCTCGCCGATCGTCCTCTACGGCGCGCCGTTCGAGGAGCCCGTGACCGTCACGACCGAGGGCGTTTTCCGAACGGACGACGGCCTGCGCTTTACGGCGGTGCCGGGGGGACTGCGTCCGGCGGCGGCCGCGCAGCTCTTGGCCGACCGCAACGGCGATCCGCTGCTCGAGCTTCGATCCGGCGCGACGCTGTCCTACTGGGACGGCCAGAGCTGGTCCACGCGCAAGAAAGCCACGCTCGGCGGCGGAATCTTCATGACGGCCGCCAGCGACAAGCCGGCCGGCGGCTACACGAATCTCCAGGACGTCGACGGGATGCTGTTCTGGCAGGAGGGCCGCAACCGGCGCGCCTTCACGAGCCCGCGCGCCGCGCTGACGCTCGCCTCCGCCGCGCAGGTGGCGGGAGGGCGCGTTTACGTCGGCACGATGGGCGACGGGCTTTTTCTCTTCGAGCCCTGACATCCCGCCGCAGCGCCCCGATTCGGCAACTTCTTGCGCGAGGTCAATCAGCCTAGTGCCAGCCGGCTCGCATCGCTGGTAGCAGTGCCGATGCGAGCCCGTCTCGGTGGCTGTTGGTCACAGCGGCAGGCGAAGGCGGGATCGAGAGCGCAGCTCCGACCCCCAGAAGCCCCAGGAGGATTGCGGCGGCGAGCGTGCGGACTCGGACCGCGGCTCCATGAGCCGCAGCGAAGAAAGCGATGGCGCATGCCGCGATCGGCGGAGCCAACGAAAGGAGTGCTGGTAGTCCGGCCGCGACGCCAAGGTTGTACTCGACGATCCCCGATCTAAGAAAATAGGCCGCAATCGTTCGCACCGGATTCCATGACTCGTAGGGAATCATCCAGAAGGTCGAGCCGCAGACGGCAATCATAGTTGCGCCGTAAACCACCGCGGCGAAGAGCAGTAGCTGCGCCACGGGGCGTCCTCCTTTCGGGATCCGTACGACAAAGAGCCAAAACACGAGGAGGAATCCGGGGACGAGGTATCGCGGTCCGAGGCACCAGCCCCCGCGCCAGTGAGGCGGAAGAAAGCCAGCGATGACAAGCAGGAGCAGCAGAGGGCCGAGCGCTGGTGCGAGCAGCGATGGGTCGCTTCTCAGCTTGAGCAGAGACACGATCGCCACCAGGGGCCACAGGATCATGAACGGAGAGAAGTAGAGGAGCCCGTGAGCGGGGTCCAGGAAGAGTCCTAGGGCCGCCGCGGGTGTTGGCCACGAGATGCCCGCGATACCGCGTCCGGCGAGCAGCGGATAGCTCTCGCTCGCGGCGGGAGGAAAGGCAAATACGCTGCCGAAGTAGTGGTTGTGATACCAACCGAGCGCCGCCGTGGGCAGCGCAGCACCGGAGAGGAACGCCGCCAGTCGAACTCCCGGTCCCCGCGCGGCCGCCGCGATCAGCAGGCAGAGCGCAATGACGGCCAATGGATATTCGGTGGCGACGGCCGCTGCTGCGAGAAATCCGGCGGCAGCCGCCGGGAGCAGACCGTGATCGTGCACGGTGAGTGTGAAGCTGAGAAATACGAGTGCGGCAACGAAGCCATGGGAAAAGAAGGATCGGGCGTAGACCTGGAAGGGCGTGGCGAACAGCAGTGCGAAGAGCCAGAGGGGAAGAAGCGGCGGAGGTGGCGCAATTCGAAGAGCCTGGCGGACGAATACCAAGAGTGCGAGGGAAACCACGAGCGTGACGGAAAGAAGTCGTGCTCCGTAGAACACGAGCCAGTCTTGCGATGAGGCCGGAGCCGGCAGAAACCGACGCAGGGTCCAGTATGCGGGCAGAGCTGCGACAGACAGGCCGGGCCCCTTGTTGGAGAACCTGCGGCCGTTGTGGGCGGCGACGTCCGAGTGCGAGCCGAGATCGCGCAGCTCCGGACCGATCTCTGCCGTACCGCGCTCTCCGAGAGCCCGCAACAATTGGTAATGGCTCCGCTGGTTCGCATCCGGCGCGCCCGGATAGATACCCACGAAGTACATGCAGACGAAGACGAAGCACGCCAGCACCTGAACGCATGCGCGCCGAATTCGGTAGGATTCCTTCGACGTGTCCAAGCCCAAGGGCCGGCCCCTACGAGCGCGGGGCGCCCAGAAGCGTCAGCTGCGACCCGACCGTGACCTTTTCCTTCGCCGCCATCCCTCCCGCGATCTCCAGCACCTGCCGGGCCGAAGCATCCGGGCCGTACGTGGCGCAGGGGTCGGCCTTGCACGGGGGAGTGTCGGCCGAGACGAACAGGACCTTTCCCGACGAGTCCATCCAGATCATGTCGAGCGGGATCATCGTGTTCTTCATCCAGAAGTGGTGGGGCGCGTCCTCGGGAAAGACGAAGAGCATGCCCGTTGCCTCGGGCAGGCTCTCGCGAAACATAAGGCCCTGCGCCTGCTGCTCGGGCGTCAGCGCGAGCTCGAGCCGATAGACGGCGCCCGAGGGCATTTCGGCTCTCGGGCCGACGGTCGCGCCGGGGGAGGGCGTTGCCGCGGGAGTGGGGACGGGACCGGAAGCGGCGCCGCAAGCGGACGCGAGCGCCGCGGCCGCGAGGGCGGCGGCCAGGCGTGCCCGGCTCACGCCGGATTCTCCTTCACCTCGGCGGGGCCCTCTTCCTCCCCCTCGTACATCTCGTCGCGGTGTACGAGGTTGTACTTCTTTGCGTAGTACCGGAAGGAGCGAAACGACATGTGCAGCAGCTCCGCGGCCTTCGTCTGGACGCCGCCGCAGCGGTCGAGAGCCTCCCGCATGAGGCGCTTTCCGACGGTCTCGAGGTACGCCTCCAGGTTGATGCCCTCTTCCGGCAGGCTCTCGAAGTCGGGAACCCGCGTCCGGACGCCGAGCACGATCGCCTCGGGCAGGCTCGAAGCGTTGATCACCGGTGCCGCCTCGAGGGCCACCGTGCGCTCGAGCGTGTTCTCGAGCTCGCGCACGTTGCCGGGCCAGGGATAGCCCTCGAGCAGCCGCATCGCCTCGATCGAGATCTTTTTCTCGGGGATCTTCTGCTCCTTGCAGAGCGACGCTATGAAGTGTGTGGTCAGCGGAGCGACGTCCTCGGTCCGGGATCGCAGGGGAGGCAGCGCGATCGGGATGACGTTGATCCGGTAGTAGTGGTCCTCGCGGAACTTGCCCTCAGCGACGAGGTCGGTCAGGTCCCTGTTGGTGGCGGCGAGGATGCGGACATCGACGGAGACCTCGTCGTTGCCGCCGACCCGGCGGATCAGCTTCTCCTGGATCGCCCGCAGCAACTTGACCTGCATGGTGGGTGTCGTCTCCGAGATTTCGTCGAGGAAGAGGGTGCCGTTGTCCGCCTCCTGGAAGAGGCCGCGCTTTTCACGCACGGCGCCGGTGAAGGCCCCGCGCTCGTGCCCGAAGAGCTCCGATTCGAGGAGCGCCTCCGGCAGCGCCCCGCAGTTGATCGAGACGAACTTCCGGTCCTTCCGGATCGACGAGAAGTGAATCGCGCGCGCGATGAGCTCCTTGCCCGTGCCGCTCTCTCCCGTGATCAGGACCGTCGAGGAAACCTTGCCGATGCGCTCGATCGTGCGGAAGATCTCCTGCATCCGGCTGCCCTTGCCGATGATGTTGGCGAACGTGTACTTGCCCGCCAGCTCCTGGCGCAGGTACAGGTTCTCGTCCTGGAGCAGCTTCTCGCCGAGGGCGCGGCGGACGACGAGCAGGAGCTCGTCGTTGTTGAACGGCTTGGCGATGTAGTCGACGGCGCCCCGCTTCATGGCCTCGACCGCGTCCTCCGTGGACGTGTGCGCGGTGATCATGATGACGGGCGTCGGGAGGTTCTCGTCGCGGACCTTGCGGAGCAAGTCGAGCCCGTTGCCGTCGGGCATCTTGATGTCGCAGAGGATCACGTCCGGGCTCGAGCGGATCGCGGCCGCGACGCCCTCGGTGTAGTTGGCGGCCGTCATGACCTCGACGCCCTGCTTGTGGAAGAGCAGGCCGAGCATGTCCCGCAGCGACTTCTCGTCGTCGACGATCAGCAGGCGCGGCCCGCTCACTGTACGGCCTCGGGGCTCGTGGCGGTGCGCTCCGGGGTCGGTCGGGCGGTCGCGTCGCGCGGCAGCAGTATGGTCACGGTGGTTCCCTCGCCTGGCCTCGATTCCACGTCGATCGCGCCCCCGTGGTCCTCGACGATGCGCCGGACGATGGCCATCCCCAACCCGGTGCCTC
>JANMPW010000289.1:0-4246 GCA_031370065.1 Acidobacteriota bacterium | reverse complement strand
TGAAGAAGACGTACGCCTCGCCCCACTTCTGCCCCCGGACGCGCTCGGCCCACGCAGCCACGCCGGCCTCCGTGTAGTCCTGCCGCCGCAGACGCAAGTATCCCCAGTCCGCCGTCGCGACGAGCGGCGTCGCGAGGTCCTCGTCCTCGGCGATGCAAAGCGCGGCCCCCCGGGAGCGCAGGGCTTCGAATACGTCCTCTTCGAACCACGAGGCGTGACGAAACTCGAAGGCCGCGCGGCGGCCTTCCGGGATCGTCCCGAGGAACGCTTCGAGGCGCGGCAAATCCTTCTTCAGGTTCGGCGGCAGCTGGAACAGCGCGGGGCCGAGGCGCTCGCCGAGCGTCGCGGCGACCACGAAGAAGTAGGCGACCTCCTCGCCCGCGTCCTTCAGGCGCTTGTGGTGCGTGATCCGCTGCGAAGCTTTCAGCGCGAAGCGGAAGCCCTCTCCGACCTGCGCGGCCCAACCTTCGAGCAGCGCCGGCTTCGGCATTCGGTAGAACGTGTTGTTGATCTCGACGGCGGGCAGCCGCTCGGCGTAGTACCGCAGCATTGCGTCGGCAGAAAGGTCTTCCGGGTAGAAGCTCCCCTTCCACTCCTTGTAGCTGAATCCACTCGTCCCGGCGAGGACGCGCATGACCGAACTCTACCATTGGGGCAAGGTGCTACACTGTGCTACATGAGCCGTCCAAGCCGCCACGTCGGAGTCCGCGAGCTACGTCAGAACCTTTCGGTGTACCTCCGCCGCGTGCGCGCGGGGCAGACGCTGGAAGTCACCGAGCGTGGCGAACCGGTCGCCCTGCTCGCCCCGATTCCCGATTCTGACTCGGCGCTGTCGCGGCTAATTTCGTCTGGCCGCGCCACCTCGCCGATCGGCGACCTCTGCGATCTCCCGCCACTGCCGAGCCGGCGCCGTCGCCGGCCGATGAGCCTGAGCGAGGCGCTGGACGCGACGCGAGCCGAACGCCTTTGAGCTCTCGCGTCGTCTATCTCGTTTCGTCGGCAATCATCAAGCTCGTCGCTGCAGAGGCCGAGACGCCGGGGCTGCTCGCGTACCTTGCCGTGCGCCCGCGGCTCGTTTCCAGCGCGCTCGCCCGAGTCGAGACTCACCGCGCCATTCGGCGCGCCGGAGGGACCCGCTCGGACCGAAGACGTGCGGAAGAGGTACTCGCCCGGATCGCCCTCGTCCGGATCGACGAGAGCATCCTCCAGCAGGCTGCCGACCTGCCGCCCGCCGAGCTGCGCACACTCGACGCCCTTCATCTCGCAACGGCGCTTTCCGTCGGGCCGGATCTCGCTGAGCTCGTCACGTACGACCGGCGTCTGGCCGACGCCGCAGTCGCGGCGGGCATGGAGGTCGTGACCCCCCGGTGAATTCGCTTGCGCCCCGCCCACCCCGCTTCGACCCGCGCCGCCGCCGAACCGTGACGATCGCGCTCGTCCTCGTTACGGCGCTCGCTTCCTTCGAGTCGACGGTCGTCTCGACCGCGATGCCGACCATCATCGGCGACCTCGGCGGGCTGCCCCTCTACTCCTGGGTCTTCTCGATCTACCTTCTGACCTCGACGGTGATGATGCCGGTCTACGGGCGCCTGGCCGACATCTACGGCCGGCGCCGCATCCTGCTCGTCGCCATCTCGGTCTTCCTGCTCGGAGCCATCGCGTGCGGCTTCGCGCGGTCCATGCCGCAGTTGATCGCGGCTCGAGCGCTCCAGGGCCTCGGCGCGGCCGGGCTGATCCCGGTGGCGCTGACGGTGTCGGGCGATCTCTACTCGCTCAAGGAGCGGGCGAAGATCCAGGGGCTCTTCTCGGGCGTCTGGGGCGTCGCGAGCCTGATCGGACCGCTGATCGGCGCGTGGATGACGATGTCGCTCGGCTGGCGCTCCATCTTCACGATCAACATACCGCTCGGAATCCTGGCCTTCGTGCTGGTCTCGACGAAGATGATCGAGTCGCGCGCCAGATTGCCCGACCCTCTCGACGTGGCCGGGGCCGCCAGCCTCGGCCTCGGCGTCACGGCGCTGCTCTTCGCCGTCCTCCACGGCTCGGGGTCCGGCACGATGGGCCTGCCCGTACGCCTCGCCCTGCTCGCCGCCGCCGCGGTGTCGCTGACCCTCTTCGTGCGGCTCCAGCTTCGCCGCGAGCATCCCCTCATCCCGCCCTCGCTCTTTGGACACATGCGCACGGCGGCGCCGTACCTCGGCGGCGTCCTGATGGGAACGACGATCTACGGCGTGGACACGTTCGTGCCCCTCTTTGTCCAGGGCGCCCGCGGCGGTACGGCCGGCGCGGCCGGGGCGGTCGTGACGCCACTCGTCTTTTTCTGGGCCCTCTCGGCCGCCGTTGGCGCAAGGCTCGTCGTCCGCTTGGGGTTTCGCCGCACCGCACGTTGGGGCGCGGTCCTCATCCTCACGGGGTTGGCCGCTCTCGTGACCGCCGCGTGGATGAACGCGTCGGTGCCCTGGATCTCGGCCGCCTGCGCCCTCGTGGGCGCGGGGCTCGGCCCTTCTTCGATCGCCCAGGTGCTCGCGATCCAGAACGTCGTCGCCGAGCGGCAGCGCGGCGTCGCCACGAGCCTCGTCCCGTTCTTCCGGACCGTGGGGGGCTCGATCGGCGTCGGCGCGCTCGGCGGACTGCTCGCGGCTGGCCTCACGCGGCACCTCGGACCGGCCGCCGAAACGGCTGGTCGCCTGCTGGCGTCCGGAGGAGAAGCCGCCGGCGGGATCGCTCCGGCCGCGTTCCGCCTCGCGATCGAGCGCTCCCTGATCCCGGTCTTCGGGATTCTCGTCGGCCTGGCCGTCCTCAATCTTCTCGTGGCCGAGCGCTTCCCCGAACGCGCCGTGGGCCTCGAGGAGCCGGGCGCGCAGGAAATCCTGCTGTCCGCCGATTGAGCTCGGCGTAGCCGTACACCAGGGCGAGCCCGCGCCAGGGCTCCCAGCGCTCGGCGAAGCGCCGCATCGCATCTTCCTTCGCCTTCTCCTTGCGACCGAGCAGGCCCTGGGCGAGGGACTTCACGACGCCGAGGTCGCCGGCGGGAAAGATGTCGCAGCGGCCGAGCCCCCTCAGGAGCGCGATCTCCGCCGTCCAGCGTCCGACGCCGCGGAACGCGGTCAGCCGCTCGATCGCTCGTCGCCGAGGGCCGCGATCTCGTTCTCGACGAGCGTGCCATCCGCGAACGCGCACGCGAGCCCGTGGATGGCCTTCGCCTTCGACTCCGATAGACGGAAGCGGCGCAGCGTCGCCGGCGTTTCGCCCGCCATCGACTCGGGAGCCGGGAACGCGATGAAGCCTTCCGATGCAAAACGGGCCCTTTTGCCGAACGTCTCGGCAAGCTCGCGCCGGATGTCGTAGGCGAAGTGGAGATTGACCTGCTGCGCGAGGATCGCCGTGACCAGCGCCTCCCACAGCGACGGGACGCCGGCACCGCGCAGTCCCCGGAAGTCGCGAATCGCGGCGCCGATGACGGGGTCCGCGCGGAAGGACCGATAGAACGGGGCGACCGGCTGCCCCGCGCCGAGCGCAACGTGGACGATGCGATCCGCCGCGGAACGGGCCGCCGGCGATCTGGCCTGCGGTCCGCTCACCATCACGTCGAGGACCGCTCGCGCCGGTGTCCCGACCTGCTCGACCGAAAGGAGCGCTCCGCCGCGGCCGACCGGCAGAAAGCGCCGATAGACCTTGCCGTCGAAGCGATCCACGACCTCGGGAAAGCGCGTGTAGCGCTGTGCCGTCAGCGCGAGCGAGTAAGGGCGCTGCGGGACGACCGAAAAGCGAACGCGCTCGTGTCGCATGCAGGACGCCGGGACGATATCCTAGAACGGCTCAGAGCTCAGACTTGCGGCACGGTGGAAAGGTGGCGCCGAAGGCGATGAGCGCGTTCGCTGCACCCGCGGGTTAGATGCTATGAAAGAGGACACCGCTGTAGCCTTCTCTCGAATCGACGAAGATAAGGAGACGAAGGTATGTCACAGACGGCGTCCCGTGGGGATTCTACTGCGGTGGGGTCAGGACTTTTCGTGGCGTTGGAGCTGGGCTGGACGAGGTGGAGATTGGCTTTTGGATCGGTGATGGGGCAGAAGGTGTGGCAAGTCACGATTGCGGCCCGCGAGGTTGTGGCCTTGAGCGAGGCGATCCGTAAAGCTCGGCAGCGACTGGGCCTGCCCGAGAGCTGTCCGGTCTTCTCCTGCTACGAGGCCGGGCGGGAGGGCTTCTGGCTGCACCGGCTGCTTACGCAGATGGGCGTCGAGAA
>JANMPW010000248.1:0-14416 GCA_031370065.1 Acidobacteriota bacterium | reverse complement strand
GTGCGGCTTGACCGCGACGCCTGCCTTCGACGTCGGCACGAAGTTCGAGATGAACTGCGGATGTACCGGGTCTTTCAGGTCGAAGAACTTGATCCTCCAGTCGTCAGCGGCCGGGCGCGTGCAGGCGTGGAGGAACGAGCTGCAGCGGAAGTACGTCACCATAAGCAGCTTCTTCTCAGGCCAGACCCGCAGTTCGCGCGAGGTCTGCCCGGCGAAAGCGCCCGTGGTGAACTCGGTCCCGAACTCGTTCACGACCGTCGGGTTCGAGGGATTCTTGATGTCGAGGATCAGAATGCCCGGGTGGGGGTGCGGGCACGAGTTCAGGCCGGTCGCCGCCCGGCGCGGATCCCCGATCCCACAGCGGCTCGAGCCGTCGGTCCGGTTACCGACGTAGAGGAAGTGGTGGAAAATGGTGGCGGCGGCGTTGAGCCCGCGGTTGAAGAGCGGATTCTGTCCGACCAACTGCACGTTTTGCGAAGTAGCGGCTGTGGCCGCCCGTGCCGCAGCGGGGTTGAGCAGGACGGCGGCCAGAGCCAGGAGTGCGATGAGAAGCCGGTGTTTCATGATCTCCTCCTTTTCGTGCCCGAAACGGGACCGGAGACTCGAGTGCCTCATGCGTGGGTCTGCGCCGAGCGGCGGTGAGCGCGCAAGAGCCGGCTTCCAGGCGAACATCGGGTGACCTCGCTTTCGGGTCCGGACGTTGAACTTGCCACAGTTCTTCATTCCTGGAGGCCTGACTAGGTCTTAATCCAATCTTTAAGTAACGACCTTGAATCTCGCGACGCCGAGGCAGACTAGGCCGCTCGACGCTACGTTACGCCGAAGCGGAATCGCTAGCCTCCAGCCCGGTGCATCCAGCGGATCCGCAGGACGTCCCAGAGCGTCTGGAGGGCGTCGCGCACGACGCGCACCTTCGACTCCGGAGAATTGAACCAGAGGACCGGGACCTCGGCGATCGCGAGGCCGCGGCGGCGGGCGAGATAGAGGACCTCGACATCCCAGGCGAAGCGGTCGATGCGTGCGGCCGCGAACAGGTCGCGCGCCACGTCGCCGCGGAAGAGCTTGAACCCGCACTGCGTGTCCTGGATCCCGGGCACGGCGAAGAGCTGGATGATGCCGTTGCCGATCTTTCCGAGCAGGACGCGGTGGAGGGCCTGGCGCGTGCGAACGAGGTCCTGTTTCATGCCGCGCGAGCCGATCGCGACCGGATGCGTCGGGAGGCGCTCGGCGAGCTTGACCCACTCCGAGAGCGGTGTCGACAGGTCGGTGTCCGATACGAGCACCGGATCGCCCGAGCACGCGAACACTCCCGCGCGGATCGCGGCGCCCTTGCCGAGGTTTTCTCCGTACGAGACGACGCGCAGGTCGAGCTTTTCCTCGGCGGCGAAGCGGCGCGCCCGCGCAACCGTGTCATCGGTCGAGCCGTCGTCCACGAGAATCACTTCCCAGTCCCACCCTCCGGGCCGCGACTGCGCCCATCGCGCGGCCGAGCGGATGCAGTTCTCGATCCGTCTGGACTCGTTGTAGGCGGGGACGACGAGGGAAGCAATTTCGGATTTCGGATTACGGATATCGGATTTTGAAGACATGGTCAGAGGGTTCCTAAATCCGAATTCCGAATTCCGAATTCCGAAGTCCGAACTGATCTCTTCTCCGCCTCGATCACGAACTGGTAGCCGAAGAGCGTCGGCCATACCTTCGCGGAGGCGCCGGCGAAAGCGCGCACGGGCCCGCGCCAGGGGGCCTTCGCGAGGAAGGGAAGACCGATCTCATACGGCATCGCCGTGGCCGCGACGGACCGCGGCGTGAACCCGGAGGCGGTGAGCAGCTCGCGTGCCGTTCGGCGCGTATAGAAGCGCAGGTGCGTGCGGTCGAGGATCCCGCGGTTCGCATAGGGGAAGCGGCCGGCGGCGAGAGCGGCGCGCACGGTCACGTTCGCCACGTTCGGCAGCGAGACGAAGAGCGTCCCGCCCTCGCGCAGCCAGCCGCGGATGAGAAGGAGCAGCTCTTCGGGCCGGGGCAGGTGCTCGAGGACGTCCGCGCACACGACGACGTCAAACGGCTCGCTCCAGGTTCCGGCGGCGAGAGCGTCGGTCGCGCGCCAGTCGTCGTAGCCCTCGCGCGCCGAAGCGGGCAGGGCGGGGTCGGGTTCCACGCCCGCGAGAAACGCGCAACGGTCCCGCACCGCCCGCCCGAGGTGCCCTCCCGCCGCGCCCAGGTCGAGCAGACGCAGCCCCGTCGGCAGCTCCCGGATGCAGCGGCGCAGCAGGTCGTGGGAGGAGCCCGGGATCTCCTTCCAGGCGTATCGCTCGGAGGTGTCAGCCACGGAACTTCTGCGCGATCGGATAGCGGCGGCCCTCGCCGAAGGAACGCGCCGTGACCTTCGGCCCGGGCGGCATCTGCCGGCGCTTGTATTCGTTGCGGTCGATTCGGCTCGAGATCTCTTGCGCGAGCGCCGCGGGGACTCCAGCGCGCCGTGCCGCTTTCGCGATCGGGAGTACGAGGTCCACGAGGGCCTCGATGAGCGGATCGAGCGTCGCGTAGGGAGGCAGGGAGTCGGTGTCCTTCTGGTTCGGGCGCAGTTCCGCCGACGGCGCCTTGTCGATGCTCGCACGCGGGATCCGCTCCCGGTCGCGGTTCAACTCCTCCGCGAGCTCGTAGACCATCGTTTTCGGAACGTCCGAGATGAGCGCGTAGCCGCCGGCCATGTCGCCGTACAGCGTGCAATAGCCGACCGCGATCTCGGACTTGTTGCCGGTCGAGAGCACCAGGTGGCCGAACCGGTTGGAGAGCGCCATCAGGATCGCCCCGCGGATGCGCGCCTGGAGGTTCTCCTCGGTCGGCGACGGCCCCGCCATGCCGACGAGCGGCCCGAGCGTCGTCCGGTATGCGTCGAGGACCCTGCCGATCGGAACCTCGGCGAAGCGGATGCCGAGCCGTTCGGCGAGCGCCTTCGCGTCGCGCAGACTCCCCCCGGAGGAGTACGGCCCCGGCATGGCGACGCCGAGGACCCGCTCGGGGCCGAGCGCTTCGGCCGCGAGCGCGGCTGTCACGGCCGAATCGATGCCGCCCGAGAGCCCGAGGACAGCGCTCTCGAACCCGCACTTCTTCGCGTAGTCCGAGAGCGCGAGCACCAGCGCGCGCCGCAGGCCCGGGATGGCAGACTCGACGGGCGGCATGGGGCCCCGTCCATCCGGAAGATCGATCGTCCAGAAGTCCTCTTCGAAGCGGCGGGCGGCGGCGATCATGAGGCCGCGCGCGTCGAATGCCATCGAGGACCCATCGAAGACGAGGTCGTCGTTGCCGCCCACGAGGTTGCAGTGCACGAGCGCGACGCCGCTCGACCGGGCGATGCGCTCCATCATGCGGCGCCGGAGGCGGTTCTTCCCGAGGGTGTAGGGCGAGGCCGAGATGTTGACGTGAAGGTCGAGCGCGAGGGGCTTGAGCTCCGCGACGGGGTCCGGGTCGTACAGCGGCCGCTTCCAGAACGTCTTGTCGTTCCAGATGTCTTCGCAGATCGTCACGGCCACGCGGCGTCCCCCGAGCCGCAGCACGAGCGGCCGATCGCCGGGCTCGAAATACCGGCCCTCGTCGAAGACGTCGTAGCTGGGCAGCAGGCGTTTGCGGTAGGTCGCGACGCGACGGCCTTTCCGGGCGACCACAGCGACATTGAAGACGCTTCGGCCGCTCGATCCGCGGTTGGCCGCGAGCGCGCCGAAGATCCATGTCGCCTTGCCGGAGGCCCGGACGATCCGGTCCGCCGCCCGTTCCGTCTCCGACACGAAGGATGCCCGCTCGACGAGGTCCCGGGGCGAATAGCCGCAAACCGCGAGCTCGGGAAACAGGACGATGTCGGCGCCAGCTTCTTCCGCGCGGCGGCCGGAAGCCAGGATTTTCGCTACGTTGCCCGGGAAGTCTCCGACGGTCGTGTCGATCTGCGCAACGGCGACCCGCAGAGCGGGACGGGACCTCGCGGATCTAGTCAATTGTCAGCGGATGGCCGGAAAGGCGGTCGGCCGGCGTCGGGCTCTGCGGATTGCGCGTGGTCCACAACAACAGCAGCCCCCCGGTCGCGGCCGTGGCGATCCCGCCCGCCCAACGACGCAGCGCCGCGTCGGCGGGCAGCCCTCCCTCGCCGGCGCCGCCGCGCGCCGACAGATCGGACAGCGCCATTCCGACCGTGCGGCCGAAGAGCACGAGCGCGGGCACGGTCGCAAAGAGCGAGAGGTAGAGGAGGAAGCCGAGGATCCACGGAATGCCCGCCGGGCGCGGGCTCGTCCCCGTGGCCAGGCGCGCCACGAGCAGGGCGAGCGCGCAGAGGAGCAGGACCGCGGCCGTGTCGGCGGCGGCGGCGGTCAGGCGCGCCGCGAGCGGGGCGGTTCGGGTCGAGACGGCCGCGGCGACCGCCGGCTTCCCGGCCGGCAATACGGGTGCCAGCGTCCCGATCTCATCCTGAAGGGGAAAGTCCCCGAGGGGGTCGCCCTGACCCGAATCGGCCATGACTGCTCCCGACTACGGCCGCTGCTGGACGTGACGGACGTAGATTCGGCCCATGAGATCGAGGTCGCCCTTCAGGTAGCGCTCAGCGAACTTCTGGTGGCGGGCGGCTCCCGCGTCCGCCGGATCGATGGCGATGACTTCCTTGAAGCTCTCTACCGCCTTCGGGTAGAGGCCGTTCTGGAGCTGGGCGATCCCCTGGTTGTAGTAGCTGCGCAGCAGGTAGGAGCGCGCGTCCTGGTTGTCGCGCTCTGCCTGGTAGATGCGCCAGAGGATCGGGATCGCGGTCTCGTACTCGGCCTCGTTGTAGAGCTTGACCGCGGGCGTAAGGTCGCCGACCTTCTCGGAAGCCGCGCCGAGCGACTGGGCAAATGTCGGGTCGTCGTGGAACGATGGCGCGGCGAGGTTGAATCCGGTCAGCGCGTCGATGTACCGCTTTTCGGCGAGCGCCTTCTCGGCCTCCTGGCGCTGCCGCGAGGCTTCGGGGGGCGGCCCGGGCGCAGGCGCGCCAGGCTTGCCCGTTTGAGCCGCGTCGGGGGAACCGGCGGCCTCGGCGCCCGGCGCCTTCCGGGTCAGGGTCGTGAGCATTTTCTGGGCCTTTGAATAGTCGGGATGCTGCGGCGAGATTGCTCGCAACTCCGCGATCGTTTCGTCGAGCTTGCCGTCTCTGAAGAGCGCCGTCGCATGTTCGAGCGACGGGCCGCCTTCGGACGCGCCGGCAGCGGGCACTTTACCGTGGCCCGGCCGCATCAGGAAGTAGCCTCCAACGCTGATCGCGAGCAGCAGTGCCGCCCCGAGCGCCATCAGGAACTTGCGGTCCATGGGGGCCTTCGGGCGCGGCTCCTTCTTCTTCGTCTCACCGGGCGAGGCAGCCGCCTCGAGCTCCGGCTCAGCCGCCTCCGCCATCTCTTCCGAGAGGATGTCCGTCTGCGGCGTCCTCTTGGCCAGATCGAGCCCGGAGGACGGGCGCGCGAGCTCGGACTCGATGCGGTCGAGGTAGGAGCGGGCCGTCGCATCGCTCTCGTCGAGGGCGAGCACCTCGAGGAAAGCCTCACGGGCGCCGGTGAAGTCACCCGCCTCGAAGGCCTCCCGGCCGCGCTTGAGGCCTTCGGCGACTCGCTTGTTACCTTCGGACATCTCCCTGCGGGCCTCCTCGATCCGGCCGACCGCCTCGGAGTTGTTGATATCGATGAGAAAGATCCGCGACCAGATCTCGATCGCCTGCGGGCGATTGCCCGTCCGGACCGCCTCGTCGCCGCGCCGGAGCAGCGAGTCGATCTCCTGCTGCTGCGAGGGCGGCTCGGGCGCCTTGGACACGGGCTCCGGCGCGCGAGAGAAAACCGACTCGGGCGTCTCCGCGAACGCCGGCTCGGGAACGTACGCCGGCTCCGGGGTCGAGTCGAGCGTGAGATCGCCGAGGCCGCCCTGGTCCGGCGGGGCTTCGCTCCAGAGGTTGGGGGCTCCGCCGGCCGCGCCGGAAAACCGATCGGAGAAGTCGTTTCCGGGCAGCGATAGCGGCCCCGTCAGCGGATCGCCCATGTCGGGCGGCTGCGGAACCACGGCGGGGCTCGAGTCGTCGAGCGAGAGCGAGTCGAGGGAGAGGTCGCCGAGGCCCCCGCCGAAATCCTGCTCCGGAGCGGCAGGCGTGATCGCGAACCCGGGGTTCGTGGATTCGCCCACCTCGGCCGGAGCGGGAGCGGCGAGGCGCCGGTCGAGCAGCGCCACGGCCGGGTGCTCGGGGTCGAGGGATCGCATCTTGTCCAGCGCCGCGCGGGCCTCGCTCGTGCGGCGGCCGTCGAGCGCTGCGATCGCGCGCTGGCGGGCGACCTCGAACTGCGGCTGGGCGCTTTTCTTCTGCCGGGCTTTCTCGAGGATCTGCTTCGCGTCCTGGTTGCCGGGGAGAACCTGGAGGACCTGCTCCGCCGCCGCGATCGCAGCGTCGAAATCGCGCGCGTTGAAGCTCTCTACAGCGCGCACGAGCAGGCGGTCGGTCTCGGCCGTGGCCACCCGCTCCTGCCGCGTCGGGGTTTCTGCGACGATCGCCTCGAGGCGGGCAACGTCGATCTCGTTGGCCGGGTTCCTGGCCTTTTCCATCAGCTGCCGGGCCGGGGCGAAGCGCGAGTCCATCTTCAGGATGAAGTCGCACCCGATCAGGCAATCGTCGGTCTTACCTTCCTTGTACAGGTTGAGGGTGTGGCGGAAGGTGGAGAGAATTTTGTCCCGCACCTCGCGCGGCAGCGAGGGGTTGCCAGGGTAGGCGCCGGGTTCGGCCGCTCCGCTCATGAGAGGCCCCCGGATCCAGCTAGGCAGGATCGGCTTGTCTGTTTCACGTTGCCGAAGATTATAAACTGTCTGGTCAGGAACTTACGACATGAGAACGATCATCGAGTGCGTCCCCAACGTTTCCGAGGGGCGGGATACGGGGTCGATCGAGGCGATTGCCGCGGCGGTGCGGTCCGCGCCGGGCGTGCGCCTGCTCGACGTCTCCTCGGACCCCTCGCACAACCGCAGCGTCCTGACGTTCGTGGGGGACGCTCCGGCGATCCGGGCGGGCGTGTCGGCGCTCTTTCGGGCGGCCCTCGAGCGGATCGATCTGCGCCGCCATAAGGGCGAGCATCCGCGGATGGGGGCGGTGGACGTGGTGCCCTTCATCCCGATCCGCGGGAGCTCCGTGGACGAATGCGTCGCGCTCTCGCGCGAGGCGGGCGCGGCGATCGCAAAGGACTTTGGAGTTCCCGTCTATCTCTACGAGGACTCCGCAACCTCCGAGCCGCGGCGCAACCTGGCCGAGATCCGCAAGGGCCAGTTCGAGGGCTTCGCGGAGAAAATGAAGGACCCGCGCTGGGCGCCAGACTTCGGTCCGGCCGAGCCCCATCCGTCGGCGGGCGTCGTCGCGGTCGGTGCGCGCGCCTTCCTGATCGCGTACAACATCAACCTCGCGACGAAGGACCTCGCGATCGCCGATCGCATCGCGAAGGCGATCCGCCACCTCTCCGGCGGCTTTCGCTACGTCAAGGCGATGGGAGTCGAGCTCGCCGAGCGCGGGATCGTTCAGGTCTCGATCAACATGACGAACTTCAAGAAGACCCCGCTGCATCGCGTGTTCGAGTGCGTGCGCTCGGAGGCCGAGCGGCACGGCGTGGCCATCGTCGGCTCGGAGATCGTGGGTCTTTCACCGGCCGAAGCGCTGTATGCGGCGGCCGAGCACTATCTCCGGCTCGAGGGCTTTTCCGCGGAGCAAGTGCTGGAGACGAAGCTGCTGGGGGAGTGAGTCGCGTCCCTACGCCTGCGTTCGTCCGGAAGCCCGGAACCGATCGGCCTCGGCGTCGTCCGCCGCTTCGACGGCCGGGTTCAGCATGGCGGCATGGAGGGCGCGGGCGAACTCGATGTGAAGGGCGTGTCCGGCCTTGTGCGCATGGATGCGCCCCTGCAGCGGGCGCCCGAGCAGCATGAGGTCCCCGATGAGATCGAGGACCTTGTGGCGGACGAATTCGTCGCGAAACCGCAGCGGGCCCGAGATGATGCCGGTGTCGTCGAGAACGACCGCGTTGTGCAAGCTGCCGCCGCGCGCCAGGCCCCGGGATCGAAGCTCCTCGACTTCCCGCGCGAAGCCGAAGGTCCGTGCCGGAGCGATGCGCGCCGCGAACTCGTCGGGCCGCAGCGTAAAGGTCATTTCCTGGCGTCCCACGATGGGGTGCGGGAAGTCGATCTCATAGGTGATGGTCAGGCCCGGTCCGTCGGGCTCGAAGACCACTCGGCGATCACCCCGGCTGACCTCCACCGACTGCGTCAGCACGATCGGATTGACGAGGGCGTCCTGCCGCTCAAAGCCGGCGGCGTGAAAGAGGCGGACGAAGGGCAGGGCCGAGCCATCCAGGATCGGCACCTCCGGCCCTTCGATCTCGATGAGGCAATTATCCAGGCCGAGGCCCGCGGCCGCGGCGAGGACGTGCTCCACCGTGCCGATCGATACGCCACCCTTCTTCAGAGTGGTCGCGTAGTCAAAAGTGGACGCCGATTCGAGCTGCGCCGGGACCGGCTGGTCGGCATGCTCTCGCCGGAGAAACACGAGACCGTGGTCGACGGGCGCCGGGTGGAAATGGGCGCGGACCGGATGGCCGGAATGTAGGCCAACGCCGTCGATCGAAACGGTCGTTTTGAGTGTTGCTTGCTGCCTCATGCCTTCTTTTACGCAGCCCGGAGCACCGCAGTATCAGTGCCAGCTCTGGGGGGACAAACCACCCGAACGTATGTCGTTATTCCAGAGAAGTTTAGCATATGAAGCGTATTTTGACTCCCCTCGAAAAGGTGGCGAGAGTTGGACACCGGCGCGCATTTCGAGGCACTTCGGGGAGGTATCGGGGGCACCCGGGGGGCAGGGTAGACTCCTTTGCCTGCATGAAACCCACCGATGGGCGGCCGAAAAAACCCGTCGTGGTCAAGCCGATCGCGACGAACAAAAAGGCCTTCCACGAGTACTTTATAGACGATCGAACCGAGGCCGGTTTGGTTCTGACCGGCACCGAAGTCAAATCTCTTCGCGGGGGGCGGGCCCAGCTCAAGGATTCGTACGTCCAGTTCCGGGACGGCGAGGCGTTTCTCGTCGGGGCCCACATCTCCACCTATGCCGCCGGCTCCTGGACCAACCACCTCCCCGAGCGGGACCGCAAGCTCCTGCTCCACAAGCGCGAGCTCGACCGCTGGGCGGGGGCCGTCGCCACGAAGGGGGTCTCCTGCGTGCCGCTTTCCCTCTATTTCAAGGGCTCGCACGCCAAGGCGGAAATCGCGTTGGTCAAGGGCAAGAAGCTACACGACAAGCGGGACGCCATTCGGGACCGCGACTTGAAGCGCGAGGCAGATCGGGACATGCGGAGCCGAAGGAATTGAAAATCGCGCGTTGTGAGCCATGACTTCGGGCTTCCACTCGCGACTCACGACTCACGACCCGTGACTTCCATCCGTGTCCGCGACTTTCGCCCGGAGGACCTCGAAGCGGCCTACGAGCTCGACCAGGCCTGCTTCGAGCCGGGGATCGCGTACTCGCGCAGCGAGATCCGCGGGTTTCTCTCCCGCGCGGGAGCGGTCGCGCTGGCCGCGGAGAACGGCGGCGCTCTGGCCGGGTTCGCGATCGGGCACCGTCGCGGCGCCCGGGGTCACATCGTCACGATCGACATCGCGCAAGGGAGCCGCCGGCGCGGCACGGGAAGGCTCCTTCTGACCGAGCTGCTGCACCGGCTCGGAGAGGCCGGGGCGCTGCAGATCCGGCTGGAGGTCGACGCCCGCAACGCGGCTGCGATCCGCTTCTACGAACAAATGGGGTTCCGGGCGACCCGGCTTCTGGCCGACTACTACGGCGAGGGGATCGACGGCCTGGAGATGATCACGGACTTCTGAATTCGGGCTCCCAGATCCGAAATCCGAAATCGGAACGTTACTTGCAGTACGACGGGATCCAGCTGCGCTGCAGCACGTCCGGGGGAATCGTGCTGTAGTCGAACGCCCTGCCGTCCCGGATCATCTGGTCGACGTCGAAGAGCAGCTTCGACTCGGGGATGTCGCGGAAGAAGGCCCGGTACATCGGCTCGACGATGGCCCGGGAGACCCGCACGCCGATCGGACCGATGAAGTTACGGCGCTGCCCGACGTGCGCCGTCTCGTCAGTCATGATCTCGCGCAGCAGCGCCCGGATCCGATCCCGCGCCTCGGGCTCGTCTTCGAAGACGTCGTCGAGGATCTTGTCGATGTGCAGATAGAGCGTCAGCCCCATCAGCTCGCTCACGAAGGCCGGGGGCGACATCATCGCCTCCGGGAACTTGGGAAACAGTCGGTAGACCCGGCCCATCCACTTGCCGAGCGGAACCCACTCGACGCGGTCGAGGTGCATGGTCCGGAACATCTCGTGGAAGAGTCGGACGTGGCAGAACTCCTCGCAGAGGTGGTACCGACTGATCTTCTCGCTCGTCTTGCGCGATTCGGCGACCGTCGGGATCTGGTCCCATGCGGCCGAGATGCCGACCCACTCGTGCCGGGCGAACTTGTAGAGGAACGTCAGCAGCAGTGTCTTGCGATCGAACGTGCCCGGGTCGTCCTTCAGGTGCACGTAGTTGCGGTAGAAGCGCTCGGGATCGGGCAGGGGCTTGCGGGAGCGGACGGGGTTTTTCTGGAAATCCGCGAGGAGCTCGTTCTTGCGCGTCAGCTCGCGGCGATCCTCGAGGATCTCGCCGTCGTGGCGCTGGGTGAACGCCCAGTAGGACTCGAAGTTCTCGGCCCGCTCGCCGTCGGTGCTCGGCGTGAAGATCGACCGGTGCCGGATGGTCGTGCTCTGGGCAACCGCGCTCACGGGCCGCATAGTACCCGAAACCGCGGGCGGGGCAAGCGGGGCGCCCGGCTCAGTGCGCGCGGGCGAACCGCGAACGCTCCAGCGCGGAGGCGGGGTTGCGGCTGTCGTCCAGGAAGCGATCGAAGGCTTCGGGCGGGAGCGGTCGCGAGAGCAGGAAGCCCTGGAGCTGATCGCACTCGTGCCCCTTGAGGAACGCAAGCTGCTCCTCGGTCTCCACACCCTCGGCGATGACGATGAGCTCGAGGCTGCGGCCCATCGCGATGACCGCCATCGCGATCGCCGCGTCGTCCTTGTCGGTCGGCAGGTCGCGCACGAAGGACTGGTCGAGCTTGATCCGGTCGATGGGAAACCGCTTCAGGTAGTTCAGCGACGAGTACCCGGTCCCGAAGTCATCCATCGAGATGCGCACGCCCTGCTTCTTGAGGCCACGAAGCGTGTTGATCGAGTGCTCCGCGTTCTGCATCGCATTCGATTCGGTGATCTCGAGGTCCAGCTTGTCGGCCTCGAGCCCCGTTTCGTCCAGGGCGCGTGTCACCTGGCTGAGGAGGTCGGTCTGCTGGAACTGGCGGCTCGAGAGGTTGACCGAAACGGTGAGCCCGGGGAACCCCTTTTTGTGCCACTTGCGCGCCTCGGCGCAGGCGGTCCGCAGCACCCACTCGCCGATCGGCACGATCAGGCCGGAGAGCTCGGCGATGGGAATGAAATCCATGGGCGGGATCAAGCCGAGCTCGGGATGCCTCCACCGGATGAGGGCTTCCGCGCCGAGCACCTCGGCCGTCCGCAGGTCGATAAAGGGCTGAAAGTGCAGCTCGAACTCGTCGTTGGCGACCGCCTGGCGCAGCCTGCTCTCGAGCGAGAGGCGCTCGACGGCCTTCGCATTCATAGCCGGGGTGTAGAGCTGGTAGTTGTCGCGGCCCTGCTCCTTCGCGCGGTACATCGCCGAGTCCGCGTTGCGGACGAGGGTCTCGCCATCGTGCCCGTCGGAGGGGTACACCGAGACGCCGACGCTCGTCGTCACGAAGAGCTCGCGGCCGTCGATCCAAAACGGGTCGTGGATGGCCTCGCAGATCTTGCGTGCGATCTTCGCGGCGTCCTCCTCCGCGCTGATCCCGGGGACGAGAAGCGTGAATTCGTCGCCGCCGAGCCGCGCGACGGTGTCTCCCTCGCGGACGTACTCCTGGATCCGCTCGGCCACCTGCCGCAGCAGCTCGTCGCCGATCGAATGGCCGAGCGAGTCGTTGATGACCTTGAATCGGTCGAGGTCGAGGAAGAGGACCGCCAGCCGCTGGTTGTGCCGGTGGGCCTGCGCCACGGCGAGCGTGAGCCGGTCGTTGAAGAGCAGCCGGTTCGGCAGGTTCGTCAGCGGGTCGTGGAAGGCGAGGTGCTTGACCTGCTCCTCGGCCTGCTTTCGTTCGGAGATGTCGATGGTGGTCCCTTCGATGACGGACAGCCGGCCGTCGGGGCCCTCGACGAGGTTCTCGTTCTGGAGAACCCAGACGAGGCTGCCATCCTTGCGCCGCAGGCACAGTTCGTAGTTCGTCAGGCTCTTGCGCTCGACGAGTTTTGCCAACGCGGCTTCGCGGTCCTCGGGCTTCACGTAGAAATCCCAGGCCGCCTGCCGCAGGGCCTCCTCGCGGGATGCGTAACCGAAAATACGGGCGAAGGACTCGTTGCAGTCGAGCAGCCGGCCCTCGATCGTCGAGCGGTAGACGCCCGCGAGGTTGCGCTCGAAGAGCGCCCGGTACCGCCGCTCGGACACCCTGAGGGCTTCTTCGATCTGCCGGCGCCCGGTGATGTCGGTGAGGGTCCCGATGCTGCGGGCCGCGCGCCCCCCGCCGGCCGGCAGGAGCGTTCCCGAGTGGTGCCAGTGCAGGGTGCGGCCGTCCCACGTCTGCACCCGGTACTCCTCGAAGAACGGTTCGCCGGTCTCGAAGTGACGGGAGGCGTTGGCGGCGACGCGCGCCCGGTCTTCCGGATGGATCACCTTCTCCCACGCGTCGACCGTCCGGGGAAACTCGTCCGGCGCGCAGCCGAGAATGCGGTCGATGTCGCCGAACCAGGTGATGCGGCCGCTGGCACGGTCGCACTCGTGCACGAGGTCGGCCGACTGCAGCGCCGCGCGGCGGAATACGTCCTCGGATTCACGGAACCGCAGCGCGCTCTCCGAGAACGCCTTCTGGGCCTGCCGCCGCTCTCGCCGGATCTGCGCCTCGCGGAGCTCGCGCTCGAGGATCGTGCAGAGGCGCAGCAGGGCCGCGCGCGGAATGCAGTTCTGCGCGCCCGCCTTCATCGCGCGGATCGCGGTTTTCTCGCCGAGCGTCTCCGAAACGACGAGGAAGGGAACGTCGAGGTCCTTCTCCTTGAGCGCCGCAAGCGCATCGAAGACGCTCAGGCCCGCCGATGCAATGTCGGAGAACACGACGTCCCAGGTTCCGAGCTCGAGCGCGTTTTGGAAATCCTCGCGCGTCGTCACCCTCCGGATCTCCGGCTCGAAGCCTCCGCGGCGCAACTCCTCGGAGAGGAGAGCGCTGCTGGACGCGGCATCGTCCACGAGCAGTGCCCGGACTGGAACGCTCATTTTTCGAGTGGCGTAATTATAGCGGTGCCAGCGCTTTACGTCTCCTGTCCCTTTCCGCTCCGAGGGAGCCGAAGGACAGGTACCCGATTCAGGCTCTTGCCGCCTTGAGGATGGCGAGCGCGACAGCCTCGACGCCGTTCAGCACGAACTGCACACCGATGACGGCGGTGATCAGTCCCATGATCTTGGAGACGATGCGCTGCCCGGTTACCCCAATGCGGGCAACGAGTTTGGGCGCCGCCAGAAGGATGACGAGTGTGAGCAGGATGTTCCCCGCGATCGCCAGCGCCAAGGCTGCCCTGTGACCCCCGTCACGCGCCTGCCCGACGAGCACCATCACCGTGGCGATCGCTCCGGGCCCGGCGATCAGCGGCATGCCGAGCGGAACGATGGAGGGATCGCTCGTCAGGACGACGTCGGCGCGCTCGGGCCGATCGTCGCTGCGGAGCGTGGACAGCCCCATGATCGTGAAGAGAATCCCGCCGGCGATCTGGAAGGCGGGCAGCGTGATGCCGAACGTGGCGAAGATCGCGCCGCCCGTGAGCGCGAAGATCGCGAGAATCAGCGCCGCTGCGGTGCTCGCCCGCAGGGCCATCTTCCGCCGCTCCTTCGGCATGCCTTCGGTCAGGGCGACGAAGATCGGCGCCGTCTCGATCGGGTTGATGACCGAGAAGAGCGAGGAGAACGCGAGCACGACGAACTTCGCGTCGGCCGAGGAGAACATCGGGACATAGTAAAGGAGTCGGTCTAGTCGCGGCGAACGAACCAGAGTCCGGCGGCTGCGAGCATCAGCGCCAGCATCCCCAGCAGAGGCGGGGACAGCATCGGGATGCCGGAGCCGTTGGTCGTCACGGCGGTGTCGTGGTTGTTGTCGGGGTCCGGATCCGGGGTCGTCGAAGTGGCCGTAGCGGTGTTGACGAGGTTTCCGTAGGTCACGGTCACGTTCACGACGATCGTGACCGTCGCCGAGCCGCCCACGGCGATCGTTCCGAAGTCGGCCG
>JANMPW010000238.1:0-1552 GCA_031370065.1 Acidobacteriota bacterium | reverse complement strand
CTCTTCCACCCACGCCGATCCGAGCGGCGCGCCGTAGAAGCCGGAGGGGCCGCGGACGGACCAGGGGCCGCGCGTCACGGCGTTGAGGAGCTTGCCGTCGATCCCGTAGAGGTAGAGGTGCGTGTGTCCGTCGCGCTCGGAAGAGACGAGGAACTTCTTCCCGCCGTCGAGAAACTGCAGCTCTTTCTGGTTGACCCACGCGTCGTCGGCGTCGGTCAGGAGGAGTCTCGCGTCGCCCGAGCCGCGCGCCACGAGCCAGAGGTCGAGGCGCGTCTGGAGCCGATTCGTCGTCTGGACGGCGACTGAGCGATTGTCGGGAAGCCACTTCACGCCGAGGATGTACTCGTAGCCCGCGGCCGCCTGGTCCATCCATGCGGTCTTGCCGCTGCCGACCTCGACGATCCCGAGGCGCACGGACGGGTTCGCATCGCCCGCCTTGGGGTAGCGCTGCGTGATGATCTCCGGGACGGCGGGCGCAAACTTCTGGAACGTGACGACGTCGACCTGGGACTCGTCCGTTCGCAGAAACGCGATCGCGCTCGAATCGTCCGACCACCAGAACCCCGCCACGCCGTGGTCGAAGATCTCCTCCCAGTACACCCATGAGAGGTTCCCGTTCAGGATTGTGGCGCTCCCGTCGGCCGTGAGGCGTGCCTCGGTCTTCATCGCGAGGTCGTACACGTAGAGGTCGTTGCTACGGACAAAGGCGACCTTGCGCCCGTCCGGCGAGGGCCGCGGAATGCTCTCGGCCGCGGGTGTCCGCGTCAGCCGCTCGAAGCGGGAGGTCGCCAGATCCAGGACGAACAGGTCGCCGGCGAAGGCGTACACCGCAATCCGCCCCGCCGCATCAAACGCGTCCGGCCAGGGGAGCGCGTCCGGCGTGTCGGCCGCCCCGATGAGCGCCTTCAAGCTCGCCAGCGCCCCCGCGCGATCGACAGCCGCCGTGCGCACCCCGGTCCCCGCCTTCACCCGCTCGATCGTGCGAGAGGCGGCAGGCTTCGTCTCGTCGAGGAGCAGCAGATCCCCGCCGGACGTCCAGACGAACGACGGCATCTTCGTCGCCACCTCCGCCTCGTCGCTGTATGCCCAGGCGACCGTGATGTCTTTCGGGCTCTGGGCAAGAAGGGGAGTGGTGGCCAGGACCAGCAGGAGGGCGCCACGGAGCATCGATTTCATCGCTACCTCTCAAAAAGTGCGCCAAGGATACGCCACGGTCCGCATAGAATTTCGCTCAAGACAATGACTCTGCCCCCTCTCCCGGCGGGAGAGGGTCGGGGTGAGGGGCGCTCTCGGTCGACCTGTCGAGATGACCAGGGCAGATCAGCCGTGACGCTCATTACGGGAACAAGGCTCGGCCCTCTGCGAGATTCAGTCGCCTCGGCTCAGGCGGGAGAGGGAGAGCGAGGTTCCCTTGTCATGATATCATCGATATCAAGGAGGCGGTATGGCGCAGCTCATCGTGCGGAATTTGGAGGAGGATCTCGTCCGGGAGCTCAAGGTCCGCGCCGCCAGGAGCAATCGCTCCGCGGAGGCCGAGCACCGCGAGATTCTG
>JANMPW010000202.1:0-5607 GCA_031370065.1 Acidobacteriota bacterium | reverse complement strand
CCGGGCCGCGCCGCCGAGGAAGTCCTTGCCGAGCTCGTGCCGCGCGTGGTCGCGAGCCTGACGTTCCCGAAGATGATGCGCTGGGGAGCGGGCGAGCGCGCGTTCGTGCGGCCCGTGCGGGGCGTCGTGGCGCTCTTCGGCGGGCGAGTCGTGAATCTCGAGCTCTTCGGCGTCGCCGCGTCGGACCGCACCCTCGGGCACCGCGTTCTTTCCGAAGGCGAGATCCACGTGACCGGCCCGGACGACTACCTCGCAAAGCTGCGACAGGCCTTCGTCGAGCCCGACGCCGAAGCCCGGCGAGCCCTGATCCTCGAGAAGGCGCGCAGGCTCGCCTCAGAAGTGGGCGGCCAGATCGAGGCGAACGCGGACCTGGCCAACATGCTCGCGGATCTCGTCGAGTGGCCCGGCCTCGTGCGCGGCGCGTTCGCGCCGGAATTCCTCGAGCTGCCCGAGGAGATCACCGTCACGGCGATGCGGACGCACCAGAAGTACGTCCCGGTGCGCGGGCCTTCGGGACTGCTGCCGCACTTCATCGCGGTGATGGACAACACGGAGGATCGCAAAGGGTTCATCGCGAAGGGCTGCGAGTGGGTCCTGAACGCGCGCCTGGCCGATGCGCGCTTTTTCTTCGAGGCGGACGTGGCAGAGCGGCTCGAGGCGCGCCTGCCGCGGCTCTCGCGCCTGACCTTCCAGGACAAGCTCGGCGACTACCGCCAGAAGACGACCCGGATCCAGGACCTCGCCGAGGAGATCGCTCGGTTGACCGGGCACGCCGACCTCGTCGAGCCCGTCCGCACTGCGGCCCTTCTTTCCAAGGCGGACCTGAATACGCTTCTCGTCAAGGAGTTCACGGATCTGCAGGGCGTGATTGGCGGCATCTACGCGCGCAGGGAGCAATACCCGGACGCGGTGTGGAAGGCGATCTACGATCACTACCGGCCGGCCTCGGGGTCGGACGATCCGCCGAGGGAGGCCTCGGGAGCGATCCTCTCGCTCGCCGACCGCTTCGATTCGCTGTGTGGGCTCTTCCGGATCGGGCTCGTCCCGACGGGGTCGAAGGACCCCTACGGCCTGCGCCGCGCGGCGCTCGGCATCGTCTCGATTGCCATCGCGCGCAACTGGCGCACCGACTGGCGGCCTATCGCGCGCAAAGCCCTGTCCCTCTTCCCGGCGGGGCTCGGGGGGCCGGACGCGGAGCAGACCCTGGAGGAGCTCGGCCGCTTTTTTGCCGATCGGCTGCGCAGCCTCCTCGAACGCCGCGGCCACGCCTACGACGAGATCTCAGCCGTCCTGAACGTCGGTGTGTGGGACTTCGCCGACACGGCCGATCGGGCGCACGCTCTCTCGGAGGCGCGGCGCCACATGGATTTCCGAGCCCTCATCATGGCCTTCAAGCGGATCCGAAACATCGTCGGAGCCGAAAGCCCCGGCGCACCGCGCCCCGAGTTCTATCGCGAGGACGCGGAACGCGCGCTCGCCTCCGATTTCCTGCAGGCGAAACAGGCGATCGCCGGGTTCGTCCAGGAATGGCACTATCGCGAGGCCATGGAAACCATCGCCTCGATCGCCCCGTCGCTCGACCGTTTCTTCGTGGACGTCCTGGTGAACTGCCCCGAGGAAGACCTCCGGCGAAACCGCCTCGCGCTGCTCGCGTCGATCCAGAAGGAATTCACGAGCCTCGCGGACTTCTCCGAAATCGTGGTGGACAAATGAAGCGCGTCTATTCGTTCGGGAATGGTGTGGCGGAAGGCGTCGGCCTCGGCAAGGAAACGCTCGGGGGCAAGGGCGCGGGCCTGGCGGAGATGACAGCCCTCGGCATCCCGGTCCCGCCCGGTTTCACGATCGAAACGTCCGTCTGCGCCGACGTCTCGCGCGGCGCGTCGCTCGACGGGATCCGCCCCGAGGTGGAATCGGCCCTGCTCAAGCTCGAACACGACGCAGACAAGCACTTCGGCGATCCCGAAAATCCGCTGCTCGTCTCCGTCCGCTCCGGGGCGCGCTCCTCGATGCCCGGGATGATGGACACGATCCTGAACCTGGGATTGACCTCGCGCACGGTGAAGGGCCTTGCCGCGCGCTCCGGGGACCGGTTCGCCTTCGACTGCCGCCGGCGTTTCCTCGAGATGTACGGGGACGTCGTGCTTCGCGTGCCGCGGCACGAGTTCGAAAAGGCGATGCTCGAGGTCAAGAAGGCGCGCGGCGTTTCCTCCGACGCGGACCTGACCGACGCGGACCTGGCCGAGATCGTCCGTAGGGACGACCAGATCGTCCGCCAGCGCACCGGCCACGACTTCCCCGACGACCCTCGCGAGCAGCTATGGGGCGCGATCGCGGCGGTGTTCCGGTCGTGGGAGAACGAGCGTGCGAAGACGTACCGCAAGCTCCACCACATCCCCGACGACTGGGGCACCGCGGTCAGCGTGCAGGCGATGGTCTTCGGCAATCGCGGCGACACCTCCGCGACGGGCGTCGCGTTCACCCGCGACCCCGCCAGCGGCGAGAGGAAGTTCTACGGCGAGTTCCTCCCGAACGCCCAGGGAGAGGACGTCGTCGCGGGCCTGCGCACGCCGCGGCCCCTGAACGCGGACGGCTCGGGCGTTTCGCTCGAGGAGACGATGCCGAAGGCCTACGCCGAGCTGCAGCTCGTGCGCGAGCGCCTCGAGAAGCGCTTCCGCGACATGCAGGACCTCGAGTTCACGATCGAGGAGGACAAGCTCTATCTCCTGCAGACCCGCAACGGGAAGCGGACCGGATTTGCGGCCGTGCGCATTGCGACGGACATGGTGGACGAGGGCCTGATCGACGCGGAGGAGGCGGTCGCGCGCGTGGAACCCGAACAGCTCGTGCAGCTGCTCGCCCCGATTTTCGACGCGAAGGAGAAGGACGCCGCCGTGAAGGAAGGCCGCCTGCTCGGCAAGGGTCTGCCGGCTGGCCCGGGCGCCGCCTGTGGCCGGGTGGCCCTCACGGCAGAGCGCTCCGTCGCGATGGCGGGCAAGGGCGAGCCGGTGGTTCTCGTGCGGGAGGAGACTTCGCCCGAGGACATCGCCGGCATGCACGCGGCCGCCGGCATCCTCACGACCCGCGGGGGAGCGACCTCGCACGCCGCCGTCGTGGCGCGCGGGATGGGCAGGACCTGCGTCGTCGGCGCGGGCGAAATCACGGTGGACCACGCGCACAAAGAGATTCGCTCGAAGAGCCTGAAGGCGGCCGAAGGAGACTGGATCTCGATCGATGGCACGACCGGCGAGGTGCTGCTCGGAAAGCTCTCGACGCGGCCGTCGGAAGTGCTGCAAGTGACAATCGAGGGGACGATCAAGCCGGAGGACTCGGCCGTTTATCGCGCGTTCACGCGCATCCTCGAGTGGGCCGACGCCCGACGGCGTCTGGGCGTCCGTGCCAACGCCGACACGCCGAACGACGCGCGGATCGCGCGGCTCTTCGGCGCCGAGGGGATCGGTCTCTGCCGGACGGAGCACATGTTCTTCGAGGCCCGGCGCATCGTCGCCGTGCGCGAGATGATCCTCGCCGAGACGCTGGATCAGCGGCGGGCCGCGCTCGCGAAGATCCTTCCGATGCAGCGCGAGGATTTTCTCGGCATCTTCCGCGAAATGGGCGACCGGCCCGTCACGATTCGGCTGCTGGATCCGCCCCTGCACGAATTCCTGCCGCACGACGACGACACGATGCAGAAGACGGCGAGCGAGCTCGGGGTTTCGATCGAAAAGATCCGCGAGCGCACGCACGCCCTGAAGGAAACCAACCCGATGCTCGGCCACCGCGGTTGCCGTCTCGGCATCACGAACCCCGAAATCTACGAGATGCAGGTCCGCGCGATCTTCGAGGCGGCCGCCGCGGCGATGCGCGAAGGGCTCCATCCCAATCCGGAGATCATGATCCCGCTCGTCGGCGCGCGGGGCGAGTTCGAGCGCCTGCGGGTCCTCGTCGAGGACTCCGCGAAGAAAGTCATCGCCGAGGCGGGCCTCGAAATCCCGTACAAGATCGGGACCATGATCGAAGTCCCCCGCGCAGCTCTGCGCGCGAACCGGATCGCGCTCAACTGCGACTTCTTCTCTTTCGGCACGAACGACCTCACGCAGATGACGTACGGCTACTCGCGCGACGACATGGGCACGTTCCTGCCCGCCTACATCGCCGAGGGCATCCTGCCCGAGGACCCGTTCTCGAGCCTCGACCAGTACGGCGTGGGCGAGCTCGTCGCGATCGGAACGCGGCGCGGGCGCGAGGTCAAGCCGAAGTTGAAGGTCGGGATCTGCGGCGAGCATGGAGGCGATCCGCGCTCGATCGAGTTTTTCAACCACGTCGGCCTCGACTACGTTTCGTGCTCGCCATTCCGCGTCCCGGTCGCGAGGCTCGCCGCGGCGCGGGCCTCGCTCGCAGAGAAGAGCGTCGGAACTTCGTCCACCGCGTAAGGCGTAAAGGAGAAAGCATGTTGACGGCACTCGCCATGGCAGCTTCACTCGCGACGGCAGCCCCGGATCTACCCGCGGATCTCGTGCTCCTGTCCGCGAAGATCTGGACCGGAGATTCGAAGAACCCGGAGGCGGAAGCGATGGCCGTGCGGGATGGGCGCATCGTCGCCATCGGGATGAACAAGGCGGTTGAGACGCTCAAGGGCCCGAAGACCGTCGTCGTGGAGGGAAAGTGGCGCCGCGTCGTGCCCGGTTTCATCGATTGCCACACGCACATGTCCGGGGGGGGCTTCGACCTGCTGGCCGTGGACCTGCGAATGACGAAGGACGGGGCGGACTTTACGCGCACGCTCGCCGCCTATGCGAAGACGCGCCCGGCGGGAGAATGGCTGACCGACGGCGCGTGGGACCAGACGCGGTGGACGCCGCCGGTTTTGCCGACGAAGGCCCTGCTCGATCCCGCCACCGGCGACCACCCCGCGTGCCTGTCGCGCCTGGACGGCCACATGATGGTCTGCAACAGCCTGGCGTTGAAGATCGCGGGGATTACTCGGGGGACCGCGGATCCACCCGGGGGCGTGATCGTGAAGGACCAGAAGGGTGAACCGACCGGCGCGCTCAAGGACGGTGCCATGAACCTCGTCTGGAAGTTCCGGCCCGCGAGGACGCAGGCGGAGATGCTCGTCGCCCTGCGCACGGCGATGAAGCACGTGGCGAAGTTCGGCGTGACCTCCGTCCAGGATCTCCCGGGTGACGCGGGAGACGTGCCGGCCTGGGACACGCTGCGCAACGCGGGCGAGATGACCGTGCGGGTCAACTACCGGCCGTCGCTCTCCGACTGGCAGAAGGCGAAGGACCTCCAGTCCTCGATGAAGAACGACGCCTGGCTGCGCATCGGCGGCGTCAAGGGATTCATGGACGGCTCACTCGGATCGGGCACGGCGGTGATGTTCGAAGGCTTCAGCGACGAGCCTGGCAATCGCGGCGTCTACTCGGCCGGGGCGATCCCGCTGTCGTCGATCGAGGGGCACATCGCGGGCGCGGACAAGGCGGGCCTGCAGGTCGAGGTCCACGCGATCGGCGACCGGGCCAACTCGGAGCTCCTCGACATCTACCAGCGCGTCGAGAAACAGAACGGCCCGCGCGACCGGCGCTTCCGGATCGAGCACGCCCAGCA